>JAGXLE010000086.1 GCA_018334855.1 Desulfobacterales bacterium
AAGAGAAACTGCAGCTTTTCTTGAATGTTATATCGCGCTTCACCGCAATTTTCCTTGACACTCCTGTAAATTAATATTATTTTAACATGATAATTAGAATAATTTTACTATAATCTCAGGTAGTTGATGGTTTTCTGCCTCGCTTACAACAACCCGGTACACCATCAGATTTTTAACTGAATTATTGCCGAAAATAAAGGAAAATTCGTCTGCGAGAGTGGCGGAACTGGTAGACGCACTGGACTTAGGATCCAGCTCTTGAAAAAGAGTGGGAGTTCGAGTCTCCCCTCTCGCACCATCAAAAAACTTTCTCCCCGCCAATACTGGCGGGTGAATAATTACGGAGTATACTGGAAAGGATTGCCATGCAGGTTAAAGTCGAAGATGTAAGTGACGTCAAAAAAAAGCTGCACGTTGAAGTACCTCAGGATCAGGTTGCCACAAAGCTCGATGAAGCCTACAGGGAGCTCAAGAAAAATGCCAAGCTGAAGGGATACCGACCCGGCAAGGCCCCCAGGAGCGTGCTGGAAAGACACTTTAAAAAGGACGTCCATGCAGACGTGATAAATTCACTTGTCCAGGAGTCTTTTCCCGAGGCGCTAAAGGAGACTGATCTGACAGTACTTGAAACCACGGATCTTGATGCGCCCGAGCTGGACCCGGAAAATTCATACAAGTACGCGGCCACGGTTGAGTTAAAGCCCGAGCTGTCCGAAGTGGACTTCAAGGGGCTGAAACTGAAAAAAACCCTCTACCAGGTCGACGAGGAAGAAATCGACGCCCAGATCGATAGGCTTCGTCAGCACTTGGCCGGTTACGAGCCTGTAGATCCTCCCCGGCCGGCGGAAAACGGCGATTATTCAACAATTGATTACGAGGGATTCAAGGACGGTCAGCCCTTTGAGCCCACGCCGTTTACCGAGGATTCAGCCATCCAAATCGGCTCATCAGGATTTCCCGAGCAGTTCGACAATGCCCTGATCGGCATGGAGCCCGGAGAAGAGAAAACCTTTACCGTCAACTTTCCGGAAGACTACCAGGATTCCGATCTGGCGGGCCAGGAAGTGGAATTCAAAGTCAGGTTAAAGGAACTGCGCCAGCAGGTGCTGCCGCCGGTGGACGACGATTTCGCCAAAAACTTCGGGGAATTTGAAACACTTGAAGACTTAAGGGCCGAAATCCGCAAAAACCTGGAGGAAGGCTACCAGAACCGTGCAAACCAGGAGCTTCAGGAACAGATCTTTGAGCAGCTGCTGACAGAAGATTTTGAAATTCCCGAAGTGCTGGTCAAACACGAGATGGATGAAATTGTCCGGGACGCGGAAATGAAATTCTCCCAGAACGGGCTTTCAATGGAGCAGCTCGGCATTACCCGCCAGCACATGGAACAGGAGTACAGGGGACTTGCCGAACAGCAGGTCAGAAGACACCTGCTGCTGAACAAAATCATAGAACAGGAGCAGCTTGAAGTATCCGATGAGGAAATGGAGGCCGAATACGACAAAATCGCCCAGGCCACGGGGCAGCCCAAGGAGACGGTCAAGTCCTATTACAGGCAGAACCCGGAAAAGCACGACGGTTTCAAGCACGCCTTACTTGAAAAACAGGTTATAGATCTTATAATTAATCATGCGGAGATAGAAGAAGTTGAACCTGAGACGGAAACCGGCCGGGAAGAACAATCCCCGGACCTGAAAAATGAATCAGGCGAAAACGAATAAAAAAACTGATTTGTAAACCGGTTAAGGAGGCCTAAACCGTGACATTAATACCCATGGTAATTGAACAAACCAGCAAGGGAGAGCGGGCATATGATATTTATTCCCGGCTCTTAAAAGACCGGATCGTGTTTCTGGGCACCCCGGTCTCAGACGAAATTGCAAACGTGCTGATCGCCCAGCTCCTGTTTCTCGAATCCGAAGACCCGGACAAGGATATCAATTTTTATGTGAATTCGCCCGGGGGATCGGTTACAGCGGGGCTGGCGGTATATGATACGATGCAGTACATAAAGCCGGACATAGCAACCGTGTGCATCGGCCAGGCATCGTCGATGGGCGCTTTGCTGCTGGCGGCCGGGGCACAGGGCAAACGCTACTGCCTGCCCAATTCCAGGATCCTGATTCATCAGCCCCTGGGAGGAGTACAGGGACAGGCGGCAGATATTAAAATCCAGGCCGAGGAGATTATCCGCCTGCGGGCCCGGATAAACGAAATCCTTGCTCACCATACAGGCCAGGACCTGTCGAGAATCGAAAAAGATACAGACAGGGACTTTTTCATGGCCGGTACTGAAGCATGCGAATACGGGATCGTCGATCATGTTATCAACAACCGCGACGATCTCGAACAAATAAGCGATTAAGGAGGCTTACATGTCATCTTATCAGGGCGGAGAAGGCAACGACAACCTCTTCTGCTCGTTTTGCGGAAAAAACCAGCAGGAAGTGAAAAAACTGATAGCCGGACCTGCGGTATATATATGCGATGAGTGCATACAGCTCTGCAGCGAGATCATCGAGGAAGAAAACATTAAGGATACCGATATTGCCGATAAAATTCTCGCGCCTTCCGACATAAAGCAGCAGCTCGACGGGTACGTGGTCCAGCAGGATCTTGCCAAGAAAATTCTGTCGGTGGCCGTGCACAACCACTACAAGCGCCTGGATTCAAAGCTTGCCACCGATGACGTGGAGCTGCACAAAAGCAATATCATGCTCATAGGTCCGACCGGCTGCGGCAAGACGCTTCTGGCACAGACCCTGGCACGCTTCTTAAACGTTCCGTTCACCATTGCAGATGCCACCAGCCTGACAGAAGCCGGCTACGTGGGCGAAGACGTGGAAAACATTATACTGGCCCTGCTGCAAAACGCCGACTATGACGTGGAAAAGGCCCAGCGTGGAATTGTCTACATCGATGAAATCGACAAGATAGCCATGATGTCGGATAATCCCTCCATTACAAGGGACGTCTCGGGCGAGGGGGTTCAGCAGGCGCTGCTCAAAATCATAGAGGGAACCCTGGCAAGCGTTCCGCCCAAGGGAGGCCGGAAGCATCCCCAGCAGGATTTTGTCAAAGTCGATACCAGCAACATCCTGTTTATCTGCGGCGGCACCTTTACCGGCCTTGACAAAATCATCGAGCGGCGGACCGGCTCGCACATGATGGGATTCGGCGCAAACATAGTAAGCCAGAAAAACCGTTCGGAAAGCGAGCTGCTGAAAATGGTTGAAACCGAGGATCTGATAAAGTTCGGCCTGATCCCGGAATTCGTTGGCAGGCTCCCGATTGTGGCCACACTTGAGGACCTGGATGAATCGGCTTTGATCAAAATTCTGACGGAGCCGAAAAATGCGCTGATAAAGCAGTTTAAAAAACTCTTCGAGCTTGAAGGTGTAAACCTGCGGTTTACAGACAGTGCACTGGCCGCCATAGCAAGAGAGAGCATGAAGCGAAATTCGGGTGCACGAGGGCTGAGGGCGATAATTGAATCCACCATGCTCGATATCATGTATAAGCTTCCCTCCATTCCCGGCGTCAAGGAATGCGTAGTGGGGGAAGAAGTTGTATTAAACAGGGAAGAGCCTATACTGCTCTATGAACAGGAGAGCAAAAAACAGGCTTAACAGGCGGAAATGCTGCGCGGCACATTTCAGGTAATCCAAAATTCGAAGCTGCAGACATCGATTCTGCATATATAAAAATGTTTTCCATCCGGAAATCCGATAATTTCCGGATGGAGATAAAATAACAGTTTTTAGTCAGAAGGCTTATGATACACATACCCAAGATATTTAAAAACAGCGAATCAGGTGAGTCAGAGGCGGTACTGCCGTTGCTCCCGCTTCGCGACATCGTTGTATTTCCATACATGGTCTCGCCCCTGTTTGTGGGCAGGACAAAATCGATAAATGCCCTGTCAGAGGCCATGAACCAGGAGGAAAAATATATTTTCCTGGCCACCCAGTCCAACCCGGGCGAAGACCATCCAAAGCAGAAAGACATCAACCGGATCGGCACGGTGGCAAAAGTTCTGCAGATGCTTCGCCTGCCCGACGGCACGGTCAAGACCGTGGTCGAAGGCAAGCACCGCGCCCGGATTGTGAATTTTGAATACAATGAAAGCTTTTTCAAGGTAAACCTTGAAATCCTTGAAGAACCCGAAATAAACGAATCCGAAGAGGAGGCCTACATCAGAAACGTGGTGGACGCCTTCCAGCATTACACGGAGCAAAACAAAAACATTTCCAAAGACACCATAGAAAGCATCTCAAACATCACCGACCCGGTGCAGCTGCTCTACACAACTGCCGCCCAGTTCTCCTTTAAGGCCAAGGACAATCAAAAACTACTTGAAACCGACTCCCTGACAGAGCGGCTGACATACCTGATCGAGCTGATCAATCAGGAAACCATTATCCTGCAGACCGATCAGAAGATCAAAAACCGGATCAAGAAACAGATGGAGCAGAGCCAGAAGAACTATTACTTAAACGAGCAGATCAGGGCCATAAAAAAGGAGATGGGCGAGGACGAAAGCGAGGACGACGAGTTAAAGGAGCTCGAGGAGCGCATCGAAAACAAGGAGATGTCAGACGAGGCAAAGGAAAAGGTCCGCCACGAGTTTTCCAAGCTCAAGAAAATGACCCCCATGTCTGCAGAAGCCACGGTCACGCGCAATTATATAGACTGGATACTTAGCCTGCCCTGGTATGAGAAAAGCGAAATTTCCGAAGATCTTGAAACAGCCGAAAAAATACTCGACGAAGATCACTACGGTCTGGAGCGACCCAAGGAACGAATCGTGGAATACCTGGCAGTCCAGTCCCTGGTCCAGAAAATACGCGGTCCTATCCTGTGCCTGGTGGGCCCGCCCGGCGTGGGCAAAACCTCGGTGGCCAAATCAGTGGCTCGGGCTACGGGCCGGGAATTTGTCCGGCAGTCGCTCGGCGGTGTCCGCGACGAAGCTGAAATCCGGGGGCACAGAAGGACCTATATCGGCGCCATGCCGGGCAAGATCATCCAGAGCCTGCGAAAGGCGGGTGTCAACAACCCCGTGTTCTGCTTAGACGAAGTGGATAAGATGAGCATGGACTTCAGGGGCGACCCCTCTGCCGCACTGCTCGAAGTGCTCGACCCGGAGCAGAATTACGCATTTAACGACCATTACCTGGATATGGACTATGATCTCTCAGATATCCTGTTTATTACCACGGCAAACACGCTGTACGATATTCCAGCGCCTCTGCAGGACAGAATGGAGATTATCCGGCTTCCGGGCTACACGGAATACGAAAAATACAATATAGCCGAACTTTTCCTGGTTCCCAAGCAGATCCGGCTAAACGGCCTGGATGTGGAAAAGGTGAAATTTTCCAAAAACGCCATATATACTGTTATACGAAATTACACCCGGGAGGCCGGAGTCAGGAACCTGGAAAGGGAGATCGCATCCATATGCCGCAAAATCGCCCGAAGAATCGCAAAACACGGCCAGGACAGGGTGATCCATGTCAACTCAAGGTCCGTGGAAAAGTTTCTCGGGCCGAACCAGTACAGGCGCAGCCAGCTTGAAGAAAAAGACCTCGTCGGAATTGTTACCGGACTTGCCTGGACCCAGTTCGGCGGGGAGCTTCTCCACGTTGAAAGCGCCATCATGCCGGGCAAGGGAGATTTCAGCGTAACCGGCAAGCTCGGCGACGTGATGAAGGAATCCGCCCGGGCAGCCATCAGCTACGTGCGCTCCAGGTCCGGGCAGTTTAACATCGACCCGCAATTTTACGAAAAATTCGATATCCACATCCACGTGCCCGAGGGCGCCACGCCAAAGGATGGCCCGTCTGCGGGAATTGCCATGTGCACCTCAATTATTTCAACACTGGCCAAGCTGCCGGTAAGAAAGGACATGGCCATGACAGGGGAAATCACTTTAAGAGGCCGGGTCCTGCCTGTAGGAGGGCTCAAAGAGAAAATCCTGGCCGCCCACCGCGCGGGAATCCGCAAGGTGGTAATCCCCTGGGAAAACGAAAAGGACCTCAGGGAAATTCCGAACTCCATCCTGAAGCAGATGGAGATCCTGTCGGTCAGTCATATGGATGAAGTCATCGACCAGGCAATTTTAGTGGAAGAAGGCGGCTCCCTGTACAGACCTCCGGAGAGCAGGGAGGACTTCAGCGGATTGCCGCCCCATGATTCGGGCAAGCCAAAAGATACCGACAGACCCGCTATTGCCGATATTTAAAAACCGGGACACGGATTTGTTTTTATCTTGACAGCACCGGAGTTTGCTGTTAGAAAACAGAATCTGTTTGCCCGATTACGTGAAATGGACAAGGGAGGGGCGGGTAGCTCAGTTGGGAGAGCGACGGCCTTACAAGCCGTAGGTCACAGGTTCGAGCCCTGTTCCGCCCACCATTTCCTAAAAAACAGAAAACACCGCCATATTGCGGGGGCGTAGCTCAGTTTGGTTAGAGCGCCGGCCTGTCACGCCGGAGGTCGCGAGTTCGAGTCTCGTCGCTCCCGCCATTTAACAATTTCCTCAGGTAGTTATAAAGCTACCTGAATTGACTCATAAGCCGTTGGGGGGTTGACGGCTCCCCAGACGGCTTTTTAATTCTTGAAACAC
>JAGXLE010000087.1 GCA_018334855.1 Desulfobacterales bacterium
GGGAGAGAGACCGCAACCAAATTTGCTCACGCTCCCGATTTTGTAAAACTTGCCGAAGCTTACGGGGCCACGGGACTGCGCGCCTCCAGCCCGGAAAAAGTCTCTTCTGTGCTATCGGAAGGATTAAACACGGAGGGGCCGGTTTTAATGGACTTTATCGTGGAGCCGGAGGAAAGTGTATATCCCATGGTGCCCGCGGGCGCGCCGATAAAGAAAATGCTGCTGGTTTAAGGTGACAGGTTACAAAAGAAGAAGATGCCTGGCTGAAAAATTAACGGCGGGTTTAAAAAGGATTTGACCATGAGCGAAAAAAAACATTTACTCTCAATTCTCGTTGACAATGAACCCGGGGTGCTCTCGAGAATCACCGGGCTGTTTTCCGGCCGGGGATATAATATCGAAAGCCTGAGCGTGGCCGAAACCGTGGATCCGTCCGTTTCGCGCATTACCATGGTCACCAAGGGCAGCCCCATGATTGTCGAGCAGATCCAGAAACAGCTAAACAAGCTGATCAACGTAATAAAGGTGACAGACCTGACGGGCACCAAGTACGTGCAGCGGGAAATGGCCCTGATCAAGGTAAACGCCAGGGCTGAGCACCGCGCGGAAATTCTTCGGATCACGGATATTTTCCGCGGCCAGGTCGTAGACGTCGGCATAGAACATTTTACGGTTAAAATCGAAGGAGACCCCGAAAAAATCGAAGCGATTCTAAACCTGTTCAAGCCCTTCGGCATCCGGGAAATCGCGCGCACCGGCGGCGTGGCCCTTCCGAGGGAGAGCAGGTAAGAAAGAAACAAGTTTCAAGGTGCAAGTTGCAAGGTGCAAGGTGAAGGATTCAAGAAAAAAACCTTATTTTACTTAAAACTTAGTAAAGTGCTTAAGTGTTAAGTGGTTAAGTTTTAAGTAGCTTCCATGCTTGATGCTTTCCTTTTTAACTTAAAAACGTAAAACTTAATAACATGGAGGAATGAAAAATGGCGAAGCTGGACTTTGGCGGAGTTGAGGAAGAAGTAATCACTTCTGATGAATTTACCATGGAAAAGGCCCGCGAGGTTTTAAAAGACGAAACCATCGTGGTTCTCGGATACGGAGTGCAGGGACCTGCCCAGGCTTTAAATCTCAGGGATAATGGCCTTTCGGTTATAGTTGGCCAGCTTGAAGGGGATGAATACTGGCAGAAGGCGATATCGGACGGATTTGTGCCCGGAGAGACGCTTTTCCCGCTTGAAGAGGCGGCAAAGCGCGGCACCATTATAATGGAGCTCATGTCAGATGCCGGCCAGGTGGCAACATGGCCGCAAATCAAAGAGTGCCTGAATAAAGGCGACGCCCTGTATTTTTCTCACGGGTTCTCGATTGTCTACAAGGAACAGACAAAAGTAATACCGCCGGAATTCGTGGATGTGATAATGGTTGCGCCCAAGGGTTCGGGCACCAGTGTGCGAAACAACTTTCTGGAAGGCCGTGGAATCAATTCCAGCTTTGCCATACACCAGGATTACACGGGCAGGGCGCGGGAGCGGTCCCTGGCCCTCGGCATTGCGGTCGGTTCCGGCTACCTGTTTCCCACCACCTTTGAAAAAGAGGTTTTCAGCGACCTTACCGGCGAGCGGGGCGTCCTTATGGGATGCCTGGCAGGCGTAATGGAGGCCCAGTACAATACGCTGCGAAAGCACGGCCACAGTCCCAGCGAAGCCTTCAACGAAACCGTTGAGGAGCTCACCCAGAGCCTGATCCGGCTGGTAGATGAAAACGGCATGGACTGGATGTTTTCAAACTGCAGCACCACGGCCCAGCGGGGAGCTCTGGACTGGGCGCCCAAATTCAGGAACCAGGTAGAACCGCTCTTTGAGGAATTATATCAGAGCGTGGCCTCGGGCAAAGAGACCCAGCGGGTCCTGGAGGCCAACAGCACGCCGGATTACAGAGAAAAGCTGACCCGTGAACTCGATGCCATCAAGAACTCTGAAATGTGGACCACCGGCGCCACGGTACGCTCACTGCGTCCCGAAAGGCGCGGAAAAAAATAAAAAAAGAGAAAGTTACTATGGAACCCATACTGCTTTATGACACCACTTTAAGAGACGGCACCCAGGGGGAAAAGATCAATTTCACCGCCCTGGACAAGCTCAAGGTAGCAAGAAAACTCGACGACCTGGGTATCCATTATATCGAGGGAGGATGGCCCGGGGCTTCGGCCAAGGACTGGGAGTTTTTCCAAATGGCCGCCCAGGAGCCCTTCAGGCATGCCAGGATGGCCGCCTTCGGCTCAACGCACAAATACGGCACAGCCCCGGAAGACGACCGGCAGCTGCAGGCCGTAATAGAAAGCGGCGCTTCCGTGGGCACCCTTGTGGGGAAAAGCTGGGATCTCCATGTCAACAAAATCCTGGGAATCCCTCTTGATACCAACCTGGACATGATCCGCAGTTCAATTGCACACCTGAAAAAAAACGGCCTCGAGGCGCACTACGATGCCGAGCACTTTTTCGACGGCTACAAGGAAAACCCGGAATACGCGGCCAAAACCGTGGAAGCCGCTGTAAGCGGAGGGGCCGATGCCGTGGTTTTGTGTGACACTAACGGCGGGACACTTCCCCACGAGATCGAGCAGATCATAGAAGAAATAAGGGCGGTGATTGAAAAAACCGCCTCCGGTCCCGTACACATAGGTATCCACACCCACAACGATTCCAACCTTGCGGTGGCAAACAGCATTACTGCGGTCCACGCCGGTGCCACCATGGTTCAGGGTACCATAAACGGGTACGGAGAGCGGTGCGGAAATGCGGACCTGACCTCGATCATCCCGATTTTAAAACTGAAAATGGGCAACGAGTGCATATCCAACGAAAACCTGGCCAAGCTTCAGAAGGTTTCTTTATACGTCAGCGAAACCGCGAACATGACGCCTGTAAACAGCCGGCCGTTTGTGGGAAAAAGCGCCTTTACCCACAAAGGCGGGCTCCACGTGGATGCCATAATGAAGGAACCCCGCTCATATGAGCACATCACACCGGAACTGGTGGGCAACAAAAGGCGCGTGCTGATCTCGGACATGGCGGGCAAGGGAAATATCAAGTACAAGGCAAGAGAGCTCGGTTTTCCCGTGGATGAAAACAACTATGATTACACCGAGATTGTAAACACGGTAAAGCGCCTGGAACAGGAGGGCTACCAGTATGACGTGGCAGACGGCTCTCTTCGAATCCTGATGGAAAAACTGACCGACCGGTTCAAGCCGTGCTTTGAGCTCGAGTCTTTCCGCGTAACCGTGGAAAAGGAAAAAGACCGGCCGTGTTATTCGCATGCAGTAATCAAGATCAATGTAGACGGTATAGAAGAAATCACAGCTGCAGAAGGACACGGGCCGGTCAGCGCCCTGGACAACTCTCTTAGGAAGGCCTTAAACAACGTTTACAGAAACGTGCTCGATCCTGTACATTTGGTGGATTTCAAGGTCCGCGTCTTAGACGGGCGCGAAGGCACCGAGTCCAAGGTCCGGGTGCTGATCGAATCGCGGGACGAAGAGGCCATCTGGAGCACCATCGGGGTATCGGAAGACATTATAGAGGCCAGCTGGCAGGCCCTGGCAGACAGCTTTCAGTACAAGCTGGCCAGGGTCAACAACGGAAACAGCCAGACGCAGTAACCGAGCCGGGAGCAAAAAAATGAAAGAAAAGGTATATATATTTGACACCACCCTGCGCGACGGCGAGCAGTCGCCCGGGGCCAGCATGAATACGGCCGAAAAGGTCCGCATTGCCACCCAGCTTGAAAAACTGGGCGTGGACGCCATTGAAGCCGGATTTCCCGCATCCTCTGAAGGAGATTTTGAGGCGGTTTCAGAAGTATCAAAAAAAGTGAGTAACTCGGAAGTGGTTTCATTGGCCAGGGCTTCTGTTCACGACATAGACTGGGCCTGGAAGGCGGTCAGCCATGCCGCACGGCCCAAAATCCATATTTTTCTGGCCACCTCCGATATTCACATGCAGTACAAACTCGCCATGTCGCGCGAAGAGGTGCTTAAAAGCGCCGTGGAAGCTGTAAAATACGCCCGAAGCTTTACGGAAAACGTGGAGTTCTCGGCAGAAGACGGCTCGAGAAGCGACCCGGACTTTTTATGCCAGATATTTGAAGCGGTTATCGAGGCCGGGGCCAATGTCGTAAATCTTCCCGACACCGTGGGCTATGCGGTTCCCGCTGAATACGGTGAGCTTGTGGCCTATATCAGAAAAAACACGCCAAACATAGACAAGGCGATTCTGAGTGTGCACTGCCACAACGACCTGGGCCTTGCCACTGCAAATACCCTGGCGGCAATCGAAAACGGCGCCCGCCAGGCTGAGGTCACCATAAACGGTATAGGCGAGCGGGCAGGAAACACATCCCTGGAAGAGCTGGTGATGACAATCAACACCCGCCATGCATTCCTGCCGGTCACCACCGGGATCGACACCACCCGGATATACCGGATCAGCCGCCTGGTGAGCATGATCACCGGAATAATGGTCCAGCCCAATAAAGCGATCGTAGGTGCCAATGCATTTGCTCATGAAGCCGGAATTCATCAGCATGGTGTACTTCAGAATCCCATGACCTATGAAATCATGAAGCCGGAAACCATTGGCTTGACCACCAACCGGCTGGTCATGGGAAAACACTCAGGAAAACACGCCCTTCGCGAGCATTTGAAAAACATCGGCTATGATCTATCCGAAGAAGAGCTGAAACTTGTGTTCAAGAAGTTCAAGGCCCTTGCGGACAAAAAAAAGGTGGTTCTCGACGAGGACCTGGAAGCACTGGTCAACGAAGGGGTGCTGCGCACCGCAGATATATATTCCCTTACCTACTTACACGTGACGGCAGGCACCACGGTAATGCCGACCGCTACCGTCAAAATGCTTATCAGCGGCAACGAGACGTTTTGCACGGGCAGCGGAAACGGACCCATTGATGCGGTATTCAACGCCATCTCTCAGCTGACCGAAACCCGATCCTCGCTGCTTCGCTTTTCGGTAAACGCCCTTACCGGGGGCACCGACGCCCAGGGTGAGGTTACGGTACGCCTGAAGGAAGAAGAGGTTATCGCCCTGGGCCGGGGCGCAGACCCGGATATTATAACGGCAAGCGCTTATGCTTATATAAACGGGTTAAACAGGCTCGAATATCTGAAAAACCACCCGCCCAGAAAAGAAGCCGAGGGGCTATAAGACATCAGGGGGACAGATTTCAAATCTCAGATTTAAATCTGTCCCCTTTTTTTTATGCTTCCAGTGTCCCCACGATATCCCTGATTGACTCCAGGCGGTTTTCCTCAAGATACCGCACCAGGCCGTCAATAATTTCCATTGATACACGCGGATTGACAAAATTTGCTGTGCCGATTTCAACGGCCGAGGCACCTGCAATCATAAACTCGAGCACATCTTCTGCCGACATAATGCCCCCTATTCCGACAACCGGGATTTTCACCGCGGCAGCCACCTGCCAGACCATGCGAAGTGCCACCGGCTTGATGGCCGGTCCTGAAAGACCGCCGGTTACATTGGCCAGCCTGGGACGGCGGGTATTGATATCAACGGCCATTCCGGTAATGGTGTTTATTAGGGAGACAGCATCCGCGCCGCTGTCCTCGACCCGCCGGGCCACGCTGACAATATCCGGGGCATTGGGGGAAAGCTTTACTATCAGCGGCTTCTGGGTGCTCATTCGCACCTTCTGCACCACTTTTCCCGCGGCTTCAGGATCCACTCCAAAGGCCACGCCGCCGGCTTTGACGTTCGGACACGAGATATTTACCTCAATGCCGGCGATTTGTTCCACAGTATCGATGCGGGCCGCCAGCTCTGCATATTCCCCGATGGTTTTTGCATAGGTATTGACGAAAACCGGGGTATCATATCGGCTAAGGCGGGGCAGTTTATCGCGTATAAAGGCTTCTATGCCGATGTTTTCAAGGCCGATGGCATTTAGCATCCCCGAGGCCGTCTCGGCAATACGGGGAGGCGGATTGCCGGCCGCCGGCTGAAGGGAAAGTCCCTTGACAACGATGCCGCCCAGGCGGTTTAAATCAACAAGCTCTTCGAATTCCAGTCCGTAGCCAAAGGTGCCCGAAGCGGTCAGCACCGGATTTTTAAGCCGTAGGCCGCAGAGATCCACTTCCAGGCCGGAAAATGCAGAAGCCATAAATCTCCGTTTAAGTCAGGGTGAATCCGTATTAACGGACCTTTTTATTTAAATCATATACCGGCCCCGGGTTCAAGGTGAAATTCAGGAATCATGACTCTTTTCCGGATTATTTTCCGCTGACTTTATGCTCTGTTTTATAGGGCTATTCTGAAAAACAATATTCTTCCCGGTTTTTCGCATCTTCGGGCCGACGGGCAGGGGTTTATTCGCTGCTGACCGCTGGCGCGCTCAAATGCGACTCACAAACCCCTGCCCGCCGGCCCTTGCTGGACAACCCATCGAATAGCTCCGAGATTTACTGAGGGTAATATAAAAATTGGCATTGCAAAAGGCGGCATGCAGCCAGAAAATCGGGCGGATTTGCAGGGATGGTCTCCAGCGGTGGGGGCGG
>JAGXLE010000088.1 GCA_018334855.1 Desulfobacterales bacterium
GGGAAAACTCTACTTTTAACTATGAATTCGAATATAAACGAACCATGCGGGAACCCAACATTCATCTGCGAGGGGTGGCTTTAAGGCTCTATGCACGAGGAGCCATGGATAGACAGGAACCATTGAAGCCGATAGAATCCGCTCTGATCCAAAGTGAAAAAAACTTGAAAAGAGCAGGCGATCCCATTCAGCTTGGCAAAACGCGACTTGAAATTGCCCGTTTAAAGCTTTTAAATGAAAACCGGAAAGAGGCCTATGAGGTAGCGCAAAAAGCCCGAAGAGACTTTGGAAGCTATGAAGAAGTCTTTTTCCCTGATGATCTCAGACCGCTTATCACGCTAAAAACAGATACCAACCTTGAGGTGGATAGCAAACAGCAACTGCTTAACATGTTTGCGGATGTTATTCAGGAATTTTCTCCCTGTCCCAACTTTGACCGATTATTAGCTCGTATTGTACATGCTACCAAACGTTTTTTCGGTGCTGAACGAGGCGGCATATTTTGGTTCAGCCAACAGGGTCAAGACAAAGAGCCAATTCTTCGCGGTGCCAGCGATTTATCTAACACAGATATTGCCTCTGAAAAGTTTAAATCCAACCTTGCGCTCGTTTTTACGGCATATCATGAAAAATGCCCACAGGTGGTTAGGTGCCAGGCTCCGTCAGATGATATTAGCAGCGTTAAAGCCATGCTTTGCGTACCATTGTTTATAAAAGGAGAGACCTATGGTGTACTCTATCATGACAATTCCTACCTGAAGGATTGCTTCGACAACTTTGATACTGATCAATTATCTGATATGTCCCGCTGGCTTTCAAGCTATATCGAGCATTTTTCTGAATTTGCGAAAAACATTGAAAAAAAGGAGGCACGTAATTTAAAACAATTCACCCCTTCACACAAATCATATATTGTGACGAAATCCCCGATGATGCTTCAGTTGCTGGAGCAGGCAGATAAGATCTCGGAGTCTGACAGCTCAGTTATGATTCTGGGGGAAACAGGTGTGGGTAAAGAGTTGCTGGCTAGGCGAATTCATGAAACAAGTTTAAGAGTGGAAAATCCTTACGTGATTGTGGACCTTTCAGCTACCCCTGAGAATCTAGTGGAAAGCGAGTTATTCGGGCACGAAAAAGGTGCTTTTACCGGTGCGGATCGTCAGAAAAAAGGAAAGGTTGAACTGGCTCATAAGGGCACCCTGTTTATAGATGAAATTGCTGAGATTCCCAAATCCATCCAGGTCAAGCTTCTTAGAACACTACAAGATAAGACATTTAATCGAATCGGCGGTACAGAGACAAAGCATTCAGATTTCCGCTTACTTACCGCGACAAACCGGGATCTCGCAGAGCAAGTGTCCGAAGGACACTTCCGAGAAGACCTCTTTTACCGATTAAATGTGGTACCACTTACGATTCCGCCTTTGCGGAAGCGCCCGGAGGATATTATTTTACTCGCCCAGCATTTTTTAGAGCAATTCGCATATAGATACAACAAAAAGGGCGTAGAATTGAACCAGAAACATAAAACTATGCTAAAGGCCCATGATTGGCCGGGCAATATCCGGGAACTTCAAAATACTATGGAAAGGGCTGTTCTTTTATCAACAGATGGGAACCTGAATATCAATCTGCCCTTGGATAACATATGTACTCATGAAAAAGATATAAATGATCTGCCAACCCTCGAGGAAATGCAGCGGCGCTATATCCGAAAAGTGGTATCTTATACCAACGGCAAAATCAGCGGCCCGGGAGGTGCGGCTGAAATTTTAGGCCTTAAACGGACCACCTTGCTTAACCGTATGAAGAAACTGGGCCTAAAATAGACGAAAAAAATTTGATATAATTTTTCTGAAGTATTAAGCTATCCGCGCCTTGTTGCATAACCCCCACTTCTGCCAGACTTTGCCTTGACTTTACGAAGAAGCTGCTCAAAGGCACGGTTTAAGCGAATAAAGGCTTCGTGCCCTCCTCCGCTGTCCGGATGCTGTGATTTGGCCATTTTTCTGTATTGACTGGTCAGGCCCTTGACAGTCATTTCAGAGACCGTCCCGGCTGAAAGGCCCATCACTGAAGCCGCTTCATCCAGGGGCATGGAGGATTTCGGGGGCGGAGGCCGGTAGTTGCGATGCCTGGCGATAAACTGCCACATTAGATCCTCGAGATATCGGCTGCCTGCAAAATGATTATCAAAAAACCAGCATGCGTACCTTACCAGGTAATCATTTAGGCTCTCTGTGATTCCAAGGTCAGCCCAGAAAGCGGTATCTGCGTTAAGCCTGCACAGTGCGTCAAGAAAGCATTCATCTACCCTGTCCTGATCCAGGGCTTCCGGAAACTTCCGGGCTATGGGTCCGGAAAAATACCCCGGCACGTCAAAAATAACGTAGGCATAATTTTTCTTTTCCTCAGCCCCTAAAACACTTTCCATTTCCATGAACTGCTGTTCGATTTCATCCCGTGACTTGTCCAGAAGTTTGCGGTATATCTTTCTGGGTACGGCATAAATTCTTGATTGATCAAGCTCGCCAAAGCGCAGATAGTGAATACGCCGCATGTCAAAAATATGGAAAGTCTCGTTGCTGCAGCGTTTGACCTGCTTTTCTATTTCCAGGCGATCCCGGCCGCCCGTATACGCCGTGTGCGTAAATCCCTCGATTACCCGGCGGGTCTCGGGATCGAGAAAAGGCCAGAACACTTTTTCCAGCTCGTCGTAATCCGGCTCGCATCCCTGCTCCAGTAAACTATCGCAGATCTCCTCGTCAAAATAAAATCCCGGTCCGTCCCCGGGATAAATTATGTATTGCGCCGGATTTTCGCCCAGGTAGAAAAGTTGCCGGGATTCAAAGATCCCGCCGACTTTTACGCTGCTGCGGATATGGTAACTGATTTTTCCCCTGATGCGCTCTCTGGCCAGATACATCTCTGTATTCTCCAAGTATGCCGTATATTGTCATAACCGGATTTTTATTACAAAATAATCATCATTTAAAATTATTGCAGGCACGGTGCAGGCAAGGCAAACACCATGATCCTTTTTGAATCATGTTATTTTACGGTTATATTATTAGACAGGCCGGAAATGATAATTTAATAAAAAGGAGAATGCGCCATGACGCAACCAATCACCCACAGGCTTGGCCGCACGGAAAGGCGGGTCACAACCCTGGGGCTCGGGGGCCAGGCCTCGCTGCAGTGGACCGCAAAGCAAATAAACCCTGTTGCCATTATCGAAAAAGCCTGGCGCCATGGTATAAACTACATGGACACCTCCAATATTTACGGGCCGAGCCAGAAAAATTACGGGCTAGCTTTTGACCGCCTTGGTCTGTCTCCGTCAGCGGGCAATTACGATCCCCTGGACCGCGAAAAACTCTATCTTGCATCAAAGACCCATATCCGAACTGCCAGATGCCCTGAAGGAAAAAGTTTTCCCACCGATTTTTCCGAAGGCATGGTTGACGGCTTCGGTGTTTCCACCTGCGCGGACGATGTCCGCCGGTCCCTGAGTCTGATGTTTGGAGACGGGCGGGGAGGCTATCCCGAAGGAGCCTATCTGGACTGCATTCAGCTCCATAACATCAATACCATGGACGAGGTGGACATGCTGTTTGAAGGACTTGCAGATCCTGCACCGGACAGGCAGTGGCTCGGTGCCATACCCGCACTGCTCGATCTGCGCGAGGGAACCGACAGGACGGGTTGCAATCCTGAACACGAAAAACTGGTAAAGCATATAGGCATCAGCGGACACTGGAATACCGCGGCTCTTATGTATGCAATCCAGCTCGACGACAGGCGGCTGATAGATACCCTCCTGGTAACGGTCAATCCATCGGACTGTCTTTACATGCCGCATAGGTACAATGCCATTGCCGCGGCCGCTGCTGCCGACATGGGCGTGATCGGTATGAAGGTGTTTGCAGATGCCGCCTATTACCACAAGTCCCCGCATCTTTCAAACAACCCGGATGACGTCTACCACGGCATAGGCTCGGCAGAACTGCCCGGTGCCGACTTGATAGGCTATGCCCTGTCTGTTGAAGGCGTGAGCAACGTAATCACCGGAATCGGCCGCATAGATGACGACCCGGAAAAATGCCAGCTTGAACAAAACCTCATGGCCGCACAGATCAAATCGCCCTTAGATGAAAGCACCATGAAGCAGATCGAGGGAAAAATTGTCTCAGCAGAAAAGCAGAAAGCCAACTCCTATTTCCAGCGAAAAGCCACGGGGCTGACCCCGCCGAGAAACGTGGGCGCAGAGGCTGATTCCTCAATGCCTCAGATTGGCCGGGTGGCGGTACGGATAAGCTGGGATACCGCCTATGCAGGACATGTGCCTATAGAGCGATATGACGTTTATCGCGGCGGCGAGGTCATAGGCAGCGTGACCCATGTGCCCCAGTATACTGCAGGGCGTTTTCACTACACTGATTCTTTTAAGGGTGAGCCGGAATCAGGGGCTTACAGCTACAGCGTCATGGCCGTGGACACTGAGGGCAGCACGGCGCAAAGCGTTGCCGTGCCTGCAGATCCGAACACAGTGGCCTGATTCCGGTAAACAAGAATGTCAATAAAAAAGGAGTCAAAGTAAATGACAGCACAGGATTTCTACGACGTGATCATACTGGGCGCCGGGCCGGCCGGCCTGCAGGCGGCCCTGCACGCCGCGCGCCGAAAAGTTTCGGTCCTGGTGATCGGAAAAACTGCAAAAAGCAGCGCCTTTCGCGCACACATTGAAAATTTTTGCTGCCTTGAAGGCCAGTCCGGCGCGGAAATGCTTGAAATGGCCCGGGAAAAGGCAGAAACCTCGGGTGCAGAGTTCCTTGAAGAAGACGTGATGATGCTGGACAGCGATAATGAAAAGTACATCGTTGAGATGGAAAGCGGACGGGAGTTAAACTCTTATGCCCTGATACTTGCCATGGGGGTTTCCAGAAATTCCCTCGGGCTGCCTGGCGAAAAAGGGCTTGCAGGCAAGGGGGTAAGTTACTGCATTGACTGCGACGGCCCCCTTTTCAGAGACGAGCCGGTGGCGATTGTGGGCGGGGGCAGCGCGGCTGTAAGCGGAGCTCTCACCATGATGTTTTATTCAGGCGAGATTCACTTGATTTGCAAACAGCTTGAGGTGGGCGAATCTCTTGCCCGGAATTTGAAAGACAGCGATATAGCCGTATACGAGGGCAGAAAGGTGGTTCAGATAAAAGGCGAGGACAGCGTTACCGGGGTGAAGCTCGACGACGGCACAGAACTTGCGGTCAATGCTCTGTTCGTTGAACTGGGGGCCAAGGGAGCCGTGGAGCTCGCCGAAAATCTTGGAATTTCGTTGGATGAAACCATGCAGTATATTGCGGTAAACAAAAAGCAGGAAACCAATCTGCAAGGAATTTATGCCGCAGGCGACATCTGCGGGCCGCCCTGGCAGGTTGCCAAGTCAGTAGGCGAAGGATGCGTAGCCGGTCTTGAAGCCGCAGCCTATGTCAGTCACAGGAAAAGCACGACTGCCTGATACAATTTCTAAAACCTATCGTATTTATTTTTTTTCCCGGGCTTGGTGCTAAACAATTTCTGCTCGGCTGATTCATTAGTGGTCGGTTTATTTCATCCTAAGAAACAGCAGGTTGTAAAGCTTATGAGGTGTTGTAAAAAGATTGACAGACAAGTTAAATTTTGATTAAATTTCAATTAATAAGCTTGTCTGCATCTGGAGGGAAAAATGATCCCGCCCGCCCATTTCTCACCCGACCCGAACCGGACCCGCCTTTCGGTAGCCATTGTGGGCGGCGGCCGCCGCTGTCTTTCACTTCTGCAGATGCTCCAGTCCGACGCTTTAAAGGACCTGAATGCCGAGATTGTGGGGGTTGCCGATACAAACCCGGATGCGGCCGGGTACAGTCATGCGGAAAAATCCGGTATATTTACGACATCCGACTTTCACCGTCTCTTTCAAATCTCAAATCTGGATCTGATCATAAATCTCACAGGGAGCCCTGAGGTCAGCCAGCAATTGATGGATTATGCACCTTCCGGGATCAGCGTATTTCCCCACGCCGGCTCCCGCCTCTTCCAGGAGATAGTCGAAAAGGTGCTTAGCGCTGCCCGGCAGATCGACCAGCAGGCCGATGAAATTTCAAGGGCCCAGGCATTTGCCCGGGCAATCGCCCAGGCTACGATTGTCGGCGTGATCGTGCTTGACCGGAATTTCCGTATTGTGTGGATCAATGAAGCAGGCCTTCAAAGCGCCGGATTAACCCGGGAAGAAGCCCTGGGTCGTTACTGCTTCCAGGTCTCCCATCAAAGGATAACTTCCTGCGCCGGCCCGGATGCGCCCTGCCCCATGCAGGAAACCCTGGAAACAGGCCAGGCAGCCCATGCCATGCATGAGCATCGCAGCGCGGACGGACACTCGACTTATTGCGATATCTCAACATATCCTCTGTTTAACCGGGCCGGGGAAGTGGTGGAGGTGGTGGAAATCGTCCGGGACATCACCGAGGATCTCAACGAGAAGTTTGAACAGCGGACCCGCGCGCTCAAGGAAAATCTAGCCCAGTTGGTGCAG
>JAGXLE010000089.1 GCA_018334855.1 Desulfobacterales bacterium
AAGATGTCTCCATTGGGATACCGCGATCAGAGCATCATGAAAAACTTCTTCAAAATCGTGGAAAAATACCAGGCTGAAACCTTTTCCGCGGTGCCGACAGTACTATCCGTTCTTCTTGATATGGAGGTTGACGCAGACATCTCGTCACTTAAATACGCCATCTGCGGAGCAGCCCCCCTGTCAGTGGAACTTTTCAAAAGGGTCGAGTCCCATACAGGCATGAAGATCCTGGAAGGCTACGGCCTGACAGAAGGCGCAGTGGCCTCGGCTATCAACCCCAAAGACGGAGAAAGAAAAGCCGGCAGCGTGGGCATCCGTATGCCTTATCAATCCATAAAGGTGGCGGTCCTTGATGAAAACGACCAATACGTAAGAGACGCCGAGCAGGACGAAATCGGCGCAGTAGCCATCAAGGGCCCCAACGTGTTCAAGGGATACGTGGAAGAAGCCCACAATGAAAACATCTGGCTGCCGGACGGTTCCTTTAATACCGGGGACCTTGGCAAACTCGATAAAGACGGTTACCTGTGGCTGACCGGCAGGGAAAAGGAACTTATTATCCGCGGCGGACACAACATAGACCCTGCTTTAATTGAAGAGCCGATCTACCGGATGACAAATATCAAAACCGTTGCTGCAGTTGGACGTCCTGACCCATACGCGGGTGAAGTTCCTGTGGTCTACGTGGAACTGGCCGAAAACGCGAACCTGGATTCCGATCAGATCATGGAATGGGCGAAACAAAACGTGGGGGAAAAAGCGGCTGTTCCCAAGGAGGTAATCATAACAGATGAAATCCCCTTAACGCCTGTGGGAAAAATTTTCAAACCCTCCCTGCGCTGGGACGCTACCAGGAGGGCCTATGAAAAAGAACTCGAGGCCCTTGGCGACATGGCTGAATCGGTGCAGGTAAAAGTGGGAGAAGACAAAACCCACGGGACCAGGGTCGAAATCAGGGTCAGGCCCGCGGCTAATACGAGCATGAAATCGATAGAAAAGAAAATCGCCGAACTGCTGGCGCGCTACACTGTCCATTATACAATCGAAGCAATGGAGTAGCGGGAGATTTTTAATAACTGAATAAAAATTGCCACAAATAAAGGTTTCTATTGACAAGCCGTGAATTAACTTATAATTTGACCAGCATATTCGAGTTACATTCGAATATGGTACAAAGTTCGGTCCAGCATTTCGGGGTAAAAAATTTCGCAAAAGCGAAGCCTTCCGAAGTAGCACCTGAAAGTTTGTACGGAACAATTATGAAAGGAGGTGGCTAGTTTAATGGAAGGTCGAGTAAAGTGGTTTAACGAGAAAAAGGGCTATGGCTTTATTGAAACCGAGGAACACGGCGATGTTTTCGTGCATTACTCAAATATCGACGGCACCGGTTTTCGCACCCTGAATGAACTGGATCGCGTAACCCTGGATGTACAGGATTCGCCCAAAGGACCCCAGGCGATCAATGTAAAGCGCATATAGCGGGTACAGATATCGTCGAGTAAAAAATAAGCCGGGACCGAGAAGGTCCCGGCTTATTTTTTGGAGATTATTTTCGGCCATGCCGCAAAATCCTACCCAACAGATCGGGCCCAGCATGGAAAAACCGGCGACAGAGCTAAACAGGGCTGAAATCAAACGCAAACTGCTTCATCTGCTTGCGCTGGGCATACCATTTAGTATAGCATATCTAACCCGCCCCACGGCAGTTTACATATTTGTCTCATTGGCTGCCGCAATGGCTGCCGGCGAACTGCTGAGGCAGAAAATCGATTTTCTCCAGAAACTGTTTCTCGCCCTGTTCGGAACTTTTGTGCGACCCGAGGAAAAAACCCGCTTTACAGGTGCGACTTATCTGTTTATTGCAGGTGCGGTCTGCCTGGTCCTTTTCGATATGCCGATAGCATATACCGTCATCGGGTTCATGATCGTCGGCGATGCCGCGGCCGCCCTGGTGGGAATGCAATTTGGCCGCATCCGCATATCTTCAGGCAAATCCCTTGAAGGCACCTTGGCTTGTATATGCACCTGCCTGCTCTTCTGGGCCCTGTTTCCGAAACTCGATTTTCACATGGCCCTGGCTGCGGCCGTACTTACCGGAATACTTGAAATTATCCCCCAGAGAATAAATGACAACCTCATTGTACCGGTGGTTTGCGGGCTGGTCCTGCAGAGCTGGATGGGATGGTAGCGCCTGGAGACCGGCCTTGTCACCGGTGTTTTTACCCGGACTTATCCTGATCCCGGATTTTACCCCTGAGAAGGCGGCCCATCTCTGTATCTGAATCCTCGTCTTTTTGATCAGCGTCAGAATCGTTTCCTGATCTGTCGCTTTTTCTGCCTGTCACCGATTTCTTCTGCTTCTCAGACTTATCGGCTTTCATGCTCAGCCGGATTTTCTTTTCCTCCGGTAGCACCTCTATTACACGCGCCTGTACCTCCTGGCCGGCTTCAAAACTCTCCCGGGGGTTTTCTCCCGTCCCGGAAGGCATCTCTGAGACATGTACAAGCCCGTGGATTCCTTCCTCTATTTTTACAAATATTCCGAAATCTGCCACATTCACGATTTCGCCTGTAACAGGGGTTCCGGCAGGATATTTCTTTGGCAGCTCCTGCCAGGGATTGGGGGAAAGCTGCTTTATGCCCAGGTTCACCTTCTGATTTTCCCGGTCGATATCGAGTATCTTTGCCTGTACGCTCTGGCCCTTCCGGTAGTGCTCAGACGGTTTTATTGTCTGGGTCCAGGACATGTCAGAAACATGAACCAGCCCGTTAATTCCTTCTACAATCCCGACAAATATTCCGAAATCCGTTACCTTCCTTATTTTTCCCTCTATAACAGAGCCCTTCGGATACTGCTCCTCCAGCGTGTCCCACGGATTCGGCGTCAACTGCTTGATTCCGAGCGAGACCTTCCTGCTCTTTTCATCAATCTCGAGCACCTTGACAGATACCCGGTCTCCCACTGCATACAGTTTTGAAGGATGCTGCCGCACCGGCGTCCATGACAGGTTGCTTACATGCACCAAGCCGGTTATCCCGCCAAGTTCCACAAACAAGCCGTAATCCGTGATATTGGTAATGGTGCCTTCCACCACATCGCCTTGCCCGATCCGCTTTAAGGCTTCTTCCTGCTGCTGTCTGCGCTGCTGCTCTATTAGCACACGCCTGGAGACCACCACGTTTCGCTCAGACTTGTCAAACTGAAGAATCTTGAACTCGTGGCTTGTCCCGATCCACTCTTCCGGATCTTTTGCCGGTTTAACATCGAGCTGGGAGGCCGGCAGAAATGCCCGTACGCCGATATCGACAAAAAAGCCACCCTTTACCTGGGCAATAATGTTTCCTTTTATAGTGCCGCCGGCCTCATAAACTTCTCCGAGCTCATCGAGGAGCTTTTCAGTTGCCACTTCCTCCCTGGAAAGAATGGGGTAGCCTTCTTCATCCCTTGCGGCAAAGAAAACCTCCACCCGGTCGCCCACACTGAGATCCACATTGCCGTCGATATCGGCAAATTCCCTGGCAGACACCTCGCCTTCGTACTTGTATCCGATATCAAGCAACACTTTATCGCGATCTATGCCGACGACCTCGCCTTCCACAATCCGGCCCGGCTCGACGGGCTTGAAGCTTTCCTCGTACATGGCCATCAGGCTGGCCATATCGGCTTCGCCCTCTTCTTCAGGCTCTTGCGGGAAATCCTCCGGCTCTTTTTTTTCATGTTCATCGTCCATATCTTTTTCATCACGACGATCGAGTTTTTTTACAGCCATTTAAATATTACACCTCCAACAATGGATTCTGTAATTAATTTAAACACGCGGCGGCAAAATGCAATGCGCTGCCGGGGCAAACATGTTTTTTTATCCCGGTAACGGCGTTTTGGTATTTAACCGACGCTCAAGGTTGATTTCCCAAAAAAGATATCGTATGGTGCGCCGAAATTTTCCTTGAAAGGAAAATTTTTACCACTCCGCAATGTCAAATTGGCTAAGGAAAAAGTTAAATTAAAATTAAAAAAGGAGACAGAAACAGGAGGCGCCCAAAAATGGAAACAAGGTTCTGGCACAAAAATTACGACTACAATGTTCCCACAACCATTCGATACCCCAAAATCCCGGTTCCCGAACTGGTGCATATCGCCGCCAGCAACACGCCGAATAAACCGGCGCTGAACCTGTACGGCACGGAAATATCGTTTTTCCTTCTAAGACGCCAGATAGTGCGAATGGCAAACGCCCTTGCCGGCCTCGGAGTAAAAAAAGGCGACCGGGTGGGGGTCCATCTTCCCAACACCCCGCAATACGTCATAGCCTACTATGCAGCCATGTCCCTGGGAGCCATCGTGGTAAACCTAAACCCCATGTACACTGCAGAAGAGCTAAAGGGCCTTACGGAAAATACCGGAACAAACACACTGTTTACTTTTGACATGGTTCTGCCCAATATCCGGCAGCTCTGCCGGGAAGTTGAAATTCAAAACGTGATTGTCACCCGGGTCACAGACTTCATTGACGGATTTGACGTCAGCACGCCAGAAGAGCTTGAACTTGAAAAAGGCTGGCATCATTTTTCCCGGTTACTTGAAAGCTCCACTAACACAGTACCGCCCCGGGTAGAAATTGACCCCCATGACCCGGCCTTAATCCAATTTACAGGCGGAACCACCGGCCTGCCCAAGGGAGCGGTGCTGACTCACAGAAATATTCTGGCCGCCACCATGCATGCCAACCTATGGGGTGCACATTTAAACAGCATGACTCCTGTGGCGGAACGAAACGTGCTGGCAATGCTGCCGTTCTTTCACGTATACGGCGACATCGTGGTGCTTAACTGGGCAATGTTTAACTGCGCCACCCAGATACTGGTTCCGAGATTTGATATAGAAGAAATAATGGGGCTGCTGGAAAACATTCCGCGGATTCAGTTCTTCCCTGCCGTCCCCACCATGATCGGCGCTATTTTAAACCATCCCAAGGCCGAATCCATGGAGCTGGACAAAAAATTCGGCCTTTTAAACAGCGGCGGAGCCCCCTGCCCGGTAAGCCTTATTGAAAGAGCAAAAGACTTAAACATCTCCTTTAGCGAAGGCTGGGGCATGAGCGAAACCACAGCCATGGGTATTGCCAACCCCAACATGGGGCTTAAAAAGCCCGGCAGCATCGGCATTCCCATCCCTGACAACGATATCAGGCTGGTGGATCCAAGCGACGGGGTTACGGAAGTAAAACAGGGCGAGCGCGGCGAGTTGACCATATCCGGCCCCCAAGTAATGTCAGGCTACTGGAACAACCCGGAGGAGACGGCAAACCAGCTAAAGGACGGATGGCTGTATACCGGAGACGTTGCAGTGCAGGACGAAGACGGATATGTCTATCTCGTCGACCGAACCAAGGACATGATTATTGCAAGCGGCTACAACATTTATCCCAGGGAAATCGACGAAGTCCTCTACAGGCACCCCAAGGTCTCCGAAGCAGCGGCTGTCGGGGTTGCCGACGAATACCG
Source organism: Desulfobacterales bacterium (assembly GCA_018334855.1). Lineage (GTDB taxonomy): Bacteria > Desulfobacterota > Desulfobacteria > Desulfobacterales > Desulfosalsimonadaceae > Desulfosalsimonas. Next base: position 5,506 of record JAGXLE010000089.1, read on the forward strand.
GGGCGAGACCATAAAGGCTTTTATCACCCTGAAACAGGGAGAGACCGCCACCGAAGAAGAAATCATCGAATTCTGCAAAGACAAGCTGGCTCCCTACAAGAGGCCCAAGATAGTGGAATTCCGAGAGGAGATCCCCAAATCCGCGGTGGGCAAGGTGCTTCGCAAAAACCTGCGGGCCGAGGAAGAGGAAAAGAGCGGCAAGAAGAGCTGAGAAAAATTATAGACCGTGCATAACCTTCCGGAAAGAGAGGCACGAAGAAAGCGATTCTTTTTAATCTTCGTGCCTCTTTTTGCGTCTTAAGTCAAACATAGCCTCCCCTTTAACCATCGCGGAAATCCTGAATCGAAACCCGGTTTCTGCCGTAAGCCTTGCCCTTGTATAAAGCAGTATCAGCCCGCCGGACAAGGTCCTCGATCTCTTTGTCATCAGGGCTTGCTTCGGCAACCCCGATGGTGGCGGTAAGAGTGAACCTTCCGTGATCGGTCTTTATTTCCGTCTCTGAAATTTTTTTCCTCAGCCGGTCTGCGACATTGTATGCATCCGACCCGCCCGTATCAGGCAAAAGCACCACAAACTCCTCTCCCCCCAGGCGACCTATGATATCTGGCTCCCGCAGACTGCTTCTGCAAAGGTCTGCCAGTTTCTGCAAGGCGGTATCCCCGGCGCTGTGGCCATAATTATCATTTACCTGCTTGAAATGATCAAGATCGAGGACAAAAAGGCTCAGTCTCCCCCCATAGCGCTTGGTACGCCTGAATTCATGCCTAAACAGCGCCTCGTAGCGCCTGCGGTTGTTAAGGCCTGTAAGAGAATCCGTTGCTGCCTGCCGCTTTAACTCGGCTTCCAGCTCTTTTCTCGCCTCGATTTCGCGCTCAAGCCGGGCATTGGCAGCCTCAGCCTCCAGCAGTCTGGCAAACGCAATTCTGTGATTTGTCTGAAAACGGTGGGCCACAAACAAGCCCGTGGCTGCGGGTACCAGAAACATCAGTCCGAGC
>JAGXLE010000090.1 GCA_018334855.1 Desulfobacterales bacterium
AGAGGAAGGGTCCTTCTCCGGGCAAACAGCCGGCTTGCCGTATCCAGGCTTATGGCCAAGCTGTCACCGGTGTCATCTGATAAGTTTTGCCCGGACCAGTCTTTTACAATCGGGATGCCGTTGCTTCGAAAATGGTTCACACAGGCGGCTACGATGCAGGAAAGCAGTATAATAGCAAATATCTGCCGGGCTGCCTGCTTCCGGTATTTCTTCTTAAATTTTATTTGCCTGTAGCGAATCTTCACGAATCAAAAGCCTTGTGTCATGTTTTTCCCGGTTATGATTTATTGGATTATGCCGTTTATACGCATTATTGTCAAAATTTTACTCATCCCCATTTTATTCATCGGCGGACCGGCCAGAGATGAAATCCGGAATTGGCCTTGAATCCTACTCCTGCCGCCCCGTCCTGCAGATACAGAGCCCAGGCGTAACGAGTTTCATACATGCTCGTGGTAGAAGACCAGTAAAACATTTCAACATTGCTGAAAGGATGTTTCTCTTCTATGGCCGGGCTATGAGAGCCCAGATCAACCAGGCTTTCCAGTTCCCGGATATCGGGCATCCGCCAGTTATTGTAGCCATGTGCCTTTTCCCGGTTCATTTTTTTTACTGCCTCTATAGCATCATACCAGTTCAAAAAGTGGTCGTGGCCTGCGGCAGACCGGGTCCATGTCAGGCCTGTCAGTTTGTCGTAAACCGTTTGGCCGCTTTCGATAAACCGAAGATCGGGCCAGGGGCGGCCGATGGATAATTGCCCGTCCTGACCGGATTCTTTACAGGAAATTTTTTGCCCTGCCTGGTCATAGCAGTCCTGTTGTCCGGTTTTTAAAATATTGACGGGGGTTGCGGCGGTACGCACCGGCCACACCATGTATGAGGCATGCTTCATGCCCCGGTAAACCTTTGCGCCTCCCAGGTGAACATACCAGGCCTGCTCAGGAAGCCGGGCACAGGAGGTGGAGGTCCAGTAATAACCGTTAAAAATGTTTTCAAAAACCGAATTTTCCGGAACCGCCGGATTTACCCGGCAATGACTGATCAGACTGAAAAGCTCCCGCCGGTTGGGCAGGTGCCAGTCCCTGTATCCGGCAAATCCTGTCCGGTTCATCTCGAATGCATATGCCAGGGCTTCCTGCCATGTCAGCGGAAATTCGGTTAATGCGGCATCGCGGGTCCACATCAGGCCTGTCAGGTTGTCTGTAACAACCGGGCCGTTTGCAGAAAATCTGTCTTTATCCATGTCTCTTTGACCTAAATTGAGCGATTTTCAAGCTTGCCGCAGATACAAGGAAGATGCAGACGAGCTATAGTGGACTATGCGAGGCTGCATCTGACACAGTAGATGCGGCGAAATTGAAAATCCCGGAGGGTTTCAGATTTTAAAAAATAAATTGGTATAATCCTTTACAAAATCCTGTTTTTAAAAATCTGAAACGCTCAATTTAGGTTTGAATATTTCAGGGTCCTGGTTGCGTTTAAAATTGCGAGAAGCGCTACGCCGACATCTGCAAATACCGCCTCCCAGATGGTTGCCATGCCCATTATGCCTAAAACGACAAACACGGCCTTTATCCCGAGGGCAAGGGCAATGTTTTGCAGGACAATTTTTCTGGTATAGTTTGCTATGCCGATGGCCCTGCTCAGTTTACCGGGATTTCCGTCCATTAGCACCACATCTGCGGCTTCAATGGCTGCATCCGAGCCCAGCGCACCGATGGCCGCGCCGATATGGGCGCGGGCGAGCACAGGCGCGTCGTTTATCCCGTCTCCCACAAAGACAAGTTTTTCATCTTTGCCCATCAGGGCTTCCATTTCTTCAACTTTGCCAACCTTGTCTTCGGGCATCAGCTTTGCATAATAGCTGTCTATGCCGAGTATGCCGGCGATTTTTGCGGCGGCATTTTCATCGTCTCCCGTGAGCATAACTGTTCGCTTCACGCCTTTTTCCTTAAGGCTTCTGACAGCGGCGGCGCTTTCCTCTTTTATTTCATCCGCGATTACTATGTAGCCTGCATAAATTCCGTCTACTACCACGAAAACCACTGTGCCGTCCACGTTGCAGTCATTATGGGCGATCTCTTCGCGGTGCAGCAGCCTGTCGTTTCCCGCAAGAATTGTTCTGCCGCCGATAACCGCCCTGACGCCGCACCCCTTGATCTCCTGGTAATTAGTGATTTCGGCGGAAGGCGGTTTTTTCCCGTATGCCTCGGTGATGGAGCGGGCGATGGGGTGTGAGGAATGCGCTTCTGCCATTGCGGCCCAGTAAAGCAGCTCCTGTTCGGAAAATCCGTTTCTGACCACCATCTCGTTTACCCTGAAAACGCCTTTGGTAAGCGTGCCGGTCTTGTCAAAAACCACGGTATGGACCTTTGTCAGTGCTTCCAGGAAATTGGCGCCTTTGATCAGGATGCCGGAGCGCGAGGCGCTTCCGATACCCCCGAAATATCCCAGAGGGATTGAAATTACCAGCGCGCAGGGACATGATATGACCAGCAGGATAAGCGCCCGGTAGATCCACTCGGAAAAAAGAGCTCCTGAAATCAGCAGGGGAGGGATGAAGGCAACTGCCAGGGCGCCGAAAACAACGGCCGGCGTATACCAGTTGGCAAACCGGGTGATAAACTGCTCTGTGGGGGCTTTTCTTGCAGCCGCGTTTTCCACCAGCTCAAGTATTCTTGCGACAGAGGACTCGGAAAATTCTTTTGTGACTCTGGCTTTAAAAAGCCCGCTGTCGTTTACCATGCCGGAAAGTACGTCTTTGCCCGGATCGATTTTTCTCGGCACGGATTCTCCTGTCAGGGCCGATGTATCGACAAACGAGGTGCCTTCTATCACTTCTCCGTCCAGGGGGATTTTTTCGCCGGGCCTGATTTCTATTATTTGCCCTATCTTCACGGTTTCCGGTGCCACTTTCCGGCTTTTCCCGTCTGTGACCAGGTTGGCGTAATCTGGCCGCACATCCATAAGCGCGGAAATGGAGCGCCTGGAACGGTTGACTGCCCGTTCCTGGAAATATTCGCCCACTGCGTAAAAAAGCATTACGCCAACTGCTTCGGGCAATTGGTGAATTGCAAAGGCCCCGGCCGTGGCAATTGTCATGAGAAAATTTTCGTCAAAGACCCGGCCGCGGCCCATGTTTCTCACGGCGGTCCGGATAACCGAAGCGCCCACGAGAAAATACGCCGCCAGAAATACAGCGTATTCGCCGAGCGCATAGGGCGTGTCATGCAGCTCACCCCGGAACATCAGGCCGAGGGCAAAGAACACGGCCGCGGAAAGGATCCTGATCAGATGTTTTCGGTTTCCTTTGTTTCCGTCCCGGCCGACGGCCTTATCGCCGGGTTCTGCGGGCACGAGCGTTACCCCGGGATCTGTCTGTTCGATCGCCCGCCTGGCTGCATTTTCGTATTGCGGGTCCAGATAAACCGACTTGGCGGCGAAATTAACGTTGATTTCAGACAGTCCGTCGACCCTGTTTAGCTCCTTTTCGATTTTTTCCGCACAATTTATACAGTCCAGCCCTTCCAGTATATATTTCATTGTAAAGAAAACTCCCTGCTGCCATCCGGTTTAATCATGTCGAACATGTTCCAGAGCCTGGCGGAAAAGCAGTTTGATATGCTCGTCATCCATGGTGTAATAAACGTTTTTCCCTTTTTTCCGGTATTTGACCAGCCTTGCACCCTTTAGCACCCTTAGCTGATGCGATACCGCAGAAGGGCTCATGTCAAGGACCACGGATAAATCGCATACACACAGCTCTTTTTGCGAAAGCGCATGCAGTATCCGGCTCCTGGTGCCGTCTCCCAGGGCCTTAAAGAGTTCCGCCATCCGTATTGTCTCTTCTTCGCCAAGCATCCGGGCCCTGACATAATCGACCGCTGCCTGGTCAAAGCAGAATTGTTCACAAACATCTTTTTTCTGTTCCGCCATAGCCCCTCCATACATTTGAACATATGAAATATTGTTCATATATTTAATTATAAAGGGGTTGTCAAGTATTTTTAAAAAAAACATGACAGGATAAATGCCGGGGAGTGCGGTTACATCCAGGGTTACTTTAAGGGTCTTTTTTTTCGGCCAGAAAGCAATAGGTGCAGCCGAAATTGCTGTCCGGGCCTGCGGGTTTTACCAGGACCGATTCCAGGGGCTTTTTTCTTTTCATTTGCCGGTTCGGATGCTGTAGGGATTTTCATCTGAAAAATCTCATAAGGGGCGATCAGCAGGTATTTGGGTAAATTTTTCAATTTTTGTAGTATTGCATAGCTTCAGGGATTATGGATCGTATATTGTCAATGCGCGTGTCGTCTGCGGGATGTGTGCTTAAAAATTCCGGCGGGTTTTTTCCTTCTTTTTTTTCTGCCATGCGCTGCCAGAAATTCACTGCAGCACCTGGATCATAGCCTGCCATGGCCATGAAAATAAGGCCCAGGCGGTCTGCCTCCTTTTCATGCAGCCGGCTGTAGGGAAGCATCAGGCCGATCTGGCCGCCCACGCCGTATACAGCCATCCAGAGCTGTCTTGTCGCCTCGGGCTGGGTTTTTAAAGCCTCGGAAAGGGCAACGCCGCCGAACTGTAAAAGCATGCCCTGGCTCATCCGCTCGTTTCCGTGATTGGCAACGGCATGTGCGATCTCGTGTCCCATGACCACGGCCAGGCCGGTTCTGTTTTTTGTTACCGGCAGAATCCCTGTATAGACAACAACCTTTCCGCCTGGCATGCACCAGGCATTGATGGTGTCGTCCTTTACAAGCTTAAATTCCCAGTCATAGTTTTCAAGCCTCTTCTCAAGGTCGTTTTGTTTCAGATAGGCTTCAACCGCGCCTGCAATGTCTTTGCCCACCTGCTTCACCATTTTTAAGGCAGCCTTGTCGTCGCTGAGTTCGTGTTTTTCCAGAAACTGGTCGTACTGCTGATGACTCATGGAAAGCATGGTGCCGGCAGGTATCATGCTCAGCTGACGTCTGCCGGTAATCGGAACCGTTGCACAGGCTGCAAGCAGCAGGCATACAAGGAAAAGGACCGGTAATTTTTTCCACCCATTCATCAGCGGGTTTTCCCTAAACCTTGATAAATTTGCAGGTTTAAGACGAGGTGCTTTCATAAGCTTCATCCAGGCGTTTGCAAATATAGCCCACAAGGGCCTGATCATTTTCATCCACGTCAAAGCAGTATCCGTCTTCTCCCATAAGCCCCTCCGGGACAAGGTCTCCGTACTCCTGCGGGTCTGTTATCATGTCTCCGTAAAAACATACCGAAAGCCAGCGCGGATCTTCGTCTATAACGTCGATAAGGACAAAAAGCGGACGGTCCTGGCCGGATCGTGCGGCGCGCAGGGAGTAAGTAACGCCCGGCCGGGAAACAAAATCAAATTCAATATCATTTTTTTGTTCAAGATACGATTTCAGATCCGTAAAAATCTGTCTGCATCCGTTGGGATCGCTGTTCCACTCGTCCAGAAAGCTTCTCAGTTCAACCTGCGTATTTGTGTCCATCTTTTAAACCTCTTTGTAAATAGTTACAGTTTCAATTAAATATATAAGAAAAATTTTTTTCCGGCAAACGGAAATGTTAGGCATGAAAGCGGGAAAGGGGGCGGCTATGCCGGCATGGGCGGGTTGACCCCGCAGACGAGTCGGGATAAAGTGGATTTTTATTTTTTCATGATTATGTCAATAACCGGAGGGACCATGAATTTCATGCACACGTGCGTATCCTGTGAAGGAAATTTCATATACGGTATCCACAGTCCGGCTTTCCGGGTAAAAAACCTGCGGGCAAATGACCGGATCTATAATCTCGGGGAGTTTGAAGACGGCTCTGCCTGCGGCAACCGGATCAATTTTCCGGCCGGAGACATAGACGTGCCAACTGCGGGCCCTGTCTTTGAGGTGCCAAACGCTTTTGCCTTCCGCGGTGTTACTTACATAAACAAGAAATGGGCCGATGAAAACGCGCAGGATCCCGTCGGCCTCATCCGGCTGCCCGGCAGCCCGGATGTTTCCTTTTCTTCGGTGCTTTCTGCCTGGAAAGACGGGAAATCTGCGTCAAACGAGGAAAAAATGAACATGTTGCTGGCCCTGCCGGGACCTTTGCGGCTTGCCCTGGCAGAAACCGGAACAGACCCGGACGACCTGGTGTGCCTTGCGCAAATGGCCTGTGATTTTGTTTATGACAGGGGGTCAGGCAGGCCTGCAGGGCTGGTGTATGCAAAAGAAAAGGACGGGCAGAGCAGGGCAAAGATCCACGATCATACCCTTTTTGAGGTGCTTGCCAATAATCCGTATCTGCCCGAAGTCTACAGGGAGGTCATGGTGCTGCGTCCCGGCGTGCAAGGGGCAAACGAGATCGTTGGAGAATATGTGAGCCAGGACGGATCCAGCCATGTATATGAATACCTGAGAAGCAACAGCTATATACCATGGGGCCATTACGCGGCAAACATGGCAGAAGACAGCATC
>JAGXLE010000091.1 GCA_018334855.1 Desulfobacterales bacterium
CCCATCCCTTCAGTCCGCAATGCTTCGTGATCGCCGCGGTCAACGTCGTCTTGCCGTGGTCAATGTGACCAATCGTTCCCACATTCACATGCGGCTTCGTACGCTCAAATTTCTGCTTTGCCATCTTGCATCCTCCCCATGGTTTTATAACATCCCATTGAAAACATTCCGAGATTTTTACTGTTGAGAATAATTGAGGCTTCTGCTGCACGCTGCAGAATCCGGCCCGGGCAATCCAGGGAATCAAAAACGAAACATTCAGTGGAGCCCACGACCGGAATTGAACCGGTGGACCTCTTCCTTACCAAGGAAGCGCTCTACCGACTGAGCTACGTGGGCTTGAACTCCTTTTGCCTCCAATCTGGTTTGTGGAGCGGGAGACGAGAATCGAACTCGCGACATTCAGCTTGGAAGGCTGAAGCTCTGCCAACTGAGCTACTCCCGCTGAGCAGTATAATCTCGCGACACGCCAGCCATGTAGTCCTTTCCACCCCGCCGTGCGGGATCTCCTACATTCAACCGCCACTTTGAAATGGTGGTGGGGGGAGGATTCGAACCTCCGAAGGCTACGCCGGCAGATTTACAGTCTGCTCCCTTTGGCCGCTCGGGAACCCCACCTTTAAAAAAATTTCTGGAGCCAGCGGAGGGACTCGAACCCCCGGCCAACTGATTACAAATCAGTAGCTCTGCCAACTGAGCTACGCTGGCCTGCTGCAAAAAAATAAAATATCACTTTACCGCCAGCATAATCCAAGGCCCTGTCAATCAGGCGTTGTGCCCGTGTACCAAAGTTTTATTCAAAATGCAATTATCCGGGTCTCCCCGATCGCTACCCTTTGTCCGGACAACAAAACAATATGATTAACCTTTTTTATCTATTGTTTTTATAAAGTCATGTCAAGTAACAAATAAAAAAAATCATTGCAAGCAAAAAATTGGGGGTTGTGTAAAAAACCTGCAGCCGCTTTCCGGCAATCTGAGGCATGGCAGGGATTAATCTTGACAATACATTATGCCGGGTGATATATATAATTTTCTTTTTGTGACAAAAACCCCTGATTTTAAAACAAAAACAACTAAAAGCCCGGCTGGAAGCGTTATCGAAAATATGAAAATTAACCTGTATCCCATTAAAATAATACCTCTTTTCAAATTGTCCATAGGCGCCCTGCTCTTATCCGGTCTTCTTTTTGTTATTACGGGCTGTGCAAGCATAAACGGCTGGACAGGAAAAACCGCATCCTCCGCCGAAAACAAGGACCGGAATTCAATTGCCCCTGTAAAGCTTACCGCCCTTGACCAAACCGAAATAGAATTTCTGCCGCTTATCCCCCTCAATGACGAAAGCAGCGAGGACGACGGTGCCGGCCAGCAGGACCCGGCAGATGAGAAAACCGACCCTGCACAGTCCAGGTTTGACAAATCCCTGGAATTTTATCAGTCCGCCCAGGATTACTGGCAGCAGGGGGAATTGGAAAAAGCCCTTGATGCTCTGGACAAAGCTTATGCCATGATCGTTAACACTGAAACCGCAGACGATCCGAAATTTAGTCAACAGAAAGACGACCTGCGGTTTATGATTTCCAAGCGGATCCTTGAAATATATGCTTCAAGATATACCACGGTAAAAGGCAACCACGATGCCATACCGGCGGTAATGAACGAACATGTAAAAAGAGAAATCAAGCGGTTTACCAAAGGGCCCTCCCATGATTTTTTCATCAGATCCTACCGCCGTTCAGGAAAATATCGGCCTTATATTCTTGAAGAACTTAAAAAAGCAGGCCTTCCAAAAGAGCTTGCCTGGCTGCCGCTTGTTGAAAGCGGTTTTAAGCCAAAGGCTCTTTCCAGCGCCAGGGCGCTCGGCCTGTGGCAGTTTATTGCTTCCACCGGATATAAATTCGGGCTGAAAAGGGACCGCTACATAGACGAACGGCTTGACCCTTTTAAATCCACCCAGGCGGCGATCAAATATTTAAAGGAGCTCCATGAAATTTTCGGGGACTGGAAAACCGCCCTGGCTGCCTACAATTGCGGTGCAGGACGCGTGCTGCAGGTGATCCGAAACCAGAACATCAATTATCTCGACGACTTCTGGGATCTTTACCAGCAGCTTCCCAGGGAGACCGCAAGGTATGTGCCAAAATTCATGGCAACGCTTCATATCGTTGATAATCTGGAAAAATACGGCATGGCAGATATTGAAGTTGCGCCCCGGATTGAGTATGAAGTTGTGGAGATGGACAAGCAGGCCTCGTTGAAAAGCATTGCAGCCGCAATAGGTGTCAAAGAGGAGACACTGGCCGAGCTGAACCCGGAATTGCGCTATAAGGCGCTGCCCGAGGACAGCTATTCGCTCAAGGTGCCGGCGCAGAAAAAAGAGACGCTTCTGGCAAAGCTTGATGATATTGAGCAATCCTATCAAAGCCCTTACAACATTGCTTATCACCGGGTGCGCAGGGGCGAGACCCTGTCTGAAATCGCAGAGAGATACGATACCACAATCAAAAAAATAGTCTGGTACAACAATTTATACAGCCAGAACTACATTGTCGCAGGCCAGCGTCTAAAAATTCCGCAGGCCGGAACCTATGCCATGCGCAACAGCCCTTCCTCGGCGCCGAAAATCATCAAATACCGGGTTAAGAGGGGTGATTCTTTGTGGGTGCTGGCAAAAAGATATAACACCACAACCAAAAAAATCCAGAAGTTAAACAACCTGGACTCGGTAAACCTCCATATAGGCCAGACGCTTAAAATTCCGGCGGGCAGTGCCGCCAACCTGGATGTATACCGTGTAAAAAAAGGCGATTCTCCTTTTACCATAGCAAAGCGGCATAATATGAACTTAGACCGTCTGCTTAGAATCAACCAGCTCAATAAAAACTCCAGGATCTATCCGGGCCAGACCCTTTACGTAAAATAGATATTTAAAAGCCCCCGACACGGGGGCTTTTTTCAATCTCCCAGCATATACCCGCCTCTTGTGCCGTATTTCCGTACTGTTTTACTTTTCGATAATACTTTGATAATTTCATTTGCCGTGACTATATCCTGAAAACCAAAATTTTGGTGAAAATAAAAAGGAGTCGGCACAGGCATGAAAGGAATTTACTTTCTGGTCATACTGGCACTGGTCACCGCGGTTGACATTATCGTGCCCTATTTCTTCATCGGCGGCATTGCATCACTTGCCGCCTGCTACCTGTTCTGGAGCGCGCTGACGTTTGCCGTAATTGTTTTTGCCATAATTTATACCAGTCAGTGGGGGAGGCGATCTTGAAACCCCTGTATGTCTGGATCGCCATGCTAGGCTGGACGGCCATTGCGCTATGGATCGCTGCGGCCGCGCGGAAAAAGATGCGGCCCGGGGCAAGCGAATTTTTCATCGGCGGCCGGCGGCTTCGGGGCTTTGTATCCGGCATGACCTATGCTGCCACCACCTACAGCGCCTTCATGCTCGTCGGGCTGGTCGGCCTGACCTATCGCTTAGGGGTTGGGGCGCTGGGCTTTGAAATGACCTACCTGATCTTTACCGTGCTGCTGCTGATCACTTTTGGCCCGCGGTTCTGGATTGTAGGCAACTGGTACGGCCATATCACCCCTCCGGAACTGCTGGCCCATCGTTATAAAAACCAATGGGTGGCTGTAATAGCTGCAGCCATTTCTTTTTTCATGCTTATCCCGTATGCATCCGCACAGCTTATGGGCATGGGTTTTCTGGTAGACGGCATCACCGGCGGCAGTATTCCCTTTATGATCGGGGTATTTATAATGGCGGGGCTTTCCGGATTTTCCGCCCTGTATGCAGGTATGCGCTCTGTGGCCTGGACCGACGCGTTTCAGGCAGTCACCATGATGGCAACTTCTATTATTGCGCTGCTCTTTACGCTCTATCATTTTTTCGGATCACCGGCCATGTTTGCAGCCGAAGCAGCCCGAAAAACACCGGAGCTGCTCAAATTCACCTGGACGCCCGAGCTGTTTATCGGCCTGAGCCTGCCCTGGGCCTTTTTTGCCCTGACAAATCCCCAGGTATCCCAGCGCATGTATATCCCGGACTCTGTTGTGAGCCTGCGGCGCATGGTAATATATTTTTCCCTTTTCGGATTTTTATATACCATCATAAGCACCCTGTTCGGCCTGGAAGCCGCCATCGTGATCCCGGGCCTGGAAAATCCGGACAAGGCCATGCCCCACCTTCTGGGAAAAGTGCCGGTAATGCTGGGCGTGATAATATTTGTGGGCATTTTTGCAGCAGCCACCTCCACGCTGGGCTCGATTATCCTTACGCTCTCCTCCCTGTTTGCCAGGGATATCGCAAAGCATTTCTATCCTGAAATCCCCGAAAACACCGAGCGCTGGCTGGGCAGGATCGTAATACTTCTCCTGCTGGGCGCATGCATTGTATTTGCCTGGTTCCAGCCGGGACTGATCACAGTGATTTCAAGCATGGCCTCGGGCGGGCTGCTGGTAATGGCCCCGGCAATTATCGCTGCCTTTTTCTGGCGGCGGGCCACTGCAGCCGGCGCCCTGGTCTCAATGGGGCTTGGGGGCGTGATCACGGCGGTGATGTATCTGGCAAACATTTACCCGCTGGGCTGGTGGCCGTCTGTATGGGGCGGAGCGATCACCCTGCTCCTGTTTGCGGGGGTAAGCCTGGTGACCACCCCGCCCGATGATGCCGACCGATTTATCTCCTCCGTGGAAAGAGAACTTGTGGCCCGGGGATTTCGCAGGCATTGAAACAGCCTGCTCTTCAGGTAAAAAACACTGCAAGCCCAATAACCGCGGCCTTTGGATTCATCAGGAGAGTTTTTTGAGGCATGCCTCGATAAACGACGGCAGGTCCCCGGGATTTCTGCTGCTTACCAGGTTTCCGTCTACCACCACTTCCCGGTCCACAAACTCCGCTCCCGCGTTCTTGATATCCTGAATAATGGAAGTATAACCCGTAAGGGTACGCCCGCGCAGCACATCTGCTGTAATCAGCAGCTGGGGTGCATGGCAGATAGCAAACACGGGCTTGTTTTCTTCCATGAAGTTTTTGGCAAAGGCCACTGCCTTTTCATCCACGCGCAGCTTATCCGGCGAAAATCCGCCGGGGATCAAAAGGGCATCAAAGTCTTCTGGCGAGACCTCTGCAGCCGATTTTTCAATTTTTACCTCAGTCCCGCTCTTTTTCCCGGTCACTGTTTTGCCGGCCTCCGGTCCCACGGTCACCACCGTGTGCCCGGCCTTTTCAAATGCCTCCACCGGCTCTGTGTATTCGGAATCCTCGAACCAGTCTGTCAATATTGCGGCTATTCTGCCCATATTTTCCCTCCTTGCCTGTTTCCGGCACCTATTTCAAATATGTACCCAAAATAATCACCTTAAAAATAATGCCCCGGTGATTACAAATCAACATGGAGATTTCTGCATAAAGGAGGTTTTGCCCGAAAACAACAGCGAAAAAGATTTGGGACTTGAAAGCCGTTCTTAATTATGGCATGAAAAGATTTTATATTTCATGGCGGGACCGACAAAGGCCGGCCGTGGAAAAAAAACTTGTCCGCCCCCGTAGCTCAGTGGATAGAGCAATGGATTCCTAATCCATGCGCCGCAGGTTCGATCCCTGCCGGGGGCGCCAGGTTTCAGATCTCCAATATTATCAAGAAAGCAATTTGTACAACTCCTGTACAACTATAGGGAGGCGCCATGGATCCGAGGATGCAACCTGGTAAACCCCTTCGCGAATTGATTGACCTTAAAAGCAACAACGAAGAGTTAAAAAATATATGGGATAAATTTTTAAAATTACTCCAAGAGAATGTAAGCGCCCAAAAACTCGAGTTTTCTGAAACACACTTCCCTGAAATCAAACAGTCCGATCAATCTGGATATAGATTTCACTGTTTTTTTACAGAAATACCCATCTTTTGCGAATTCAGGCAGTGGTACAACTGGGGGATTATGAGGATTGGTTTCCAGAAAAAGAATGAGGAAGGCAAATATATAGATCAAATTAAGGAGGTTGCTTATTTTGATTTTCGGGGAAATATACATAAAAATATCGATGAAGACCCCGAAGGAACAAATATTGCCATGAAGTCTCATTTCTCTGAAGCCATTTTTCCGCGTATGCTCAGAGCGCTTGAAGCCAGTATGAAAGAGTTGGAGGGTGCACCAAAAACCAGATAAAATCCCCCTCCTACTGTTATCTTTTTTTTTTCTGGGGCCACTGGTTGCTCACATTAGAAGAGTGTCATAGTTTCTATTCTTTTTGTTGCCTTGCCCTTGCTATTTAGCTGCTACAGATAAATCAATAGCGA
>JAGXLE010000092.1 GCA_018334855.1 Desulfobacterales bacterium
ATTATATATAACTTTAACCTTGCTGTTTTTCAAACACGGGGTTGCGGGATTAACGGCTCTCGATTAAGGGGAACCTTCTTTTTCCAGCCTCAATTTAGGTTCAGCAAAGGGGGGGATGTCAGCCTTTAGTTCCGTGCTTCCGGGAATGGTGATAGAATTTGAGGGGAATCCACAGAAAAAACAGCATTCCCGCAAACAAGAAAGCTACATAAAGCAAAGAAGATAACGCCCCTTCTTCACTGACAGCCTCTGGTGGAATGAAACCAAAAATAATTACGAAGATGCAGCTTAATATGGCTAATCCGCTTACCAGCCACATGCCCGGGTTTCCCCCGGGAATTTTGTAGCCCCGTTCCACCTCCGGATGGGAATAGCGAAGTTTTATGGCGGCGGCAAACATCAAAAGATACATAACCAGATATAATTGGGCGGCCAGCGCGCTCATGAGCATGAAAGCACTGCTCACTGTTGGCATTGCCAGGATGACAAGCGAAAGAATGGCGGATAATGTTGTCTGGATTAAAAGTATATTTACAGGCATCCCAGCCGCATTGATCTTTTGCCAGGATTTTGGAAGATAGCCTTCCCTGGCTACTTCCCGCAAGCCCTTTGAAGGTCCGGCCATCCAGGTTATTACCATGGCCAGGGCCCCATAAACCATAAGAAAACAAATAATCGGCGTCATGAAGGACATGTTATGGGCCGTGAATAAATTTTCAAAAGCCTGACACACTCCTGCACTTAAACTAACATTCCGTGCGGGTATTACAATGGCAATTGCCAGTGAACCCAACGAAGAGATAAAAATTATCAACAAACAGGCGAGAAAAATGGCGCGGGGAAAATTCTTTTTGGGATTTTTGACTTCATTTACGTGCACTGCTGACATCTCCATTCCCAAAAAGGAAACCAGCATGGCGGCCAGGAGCATTAACTGCTTCGGGCTTTCGAATTCGGGAAGCATGGCCTGCATGGAAAATTCTATTTGCAGGGGTTCCCCGGATGTGTAGTGGATTAGACCCAGAACTATTATCAGGATACCCGGCAAAATCGTCCCGGCGATCACCCCGCTTGAGCTGAAAAAGGCCGAAAGCTTCATATCGCGGAAATTAAGCAGGGTAGCAAGCCATAAAGCGGCCCAGATCATAATCACAGTAAAGATCTTATTGTCGGCCAGGGAAGGATTTATAACATAAGCCAGTGCTGAAGAAGCAAAGGCCAACACGGATGGAAACCAGGGCAAATTTTCCACCCATTGCATAAAGATGGCTACAAATCCCCATTTGGGGCCAAAAGCTTCTTTTACCCAAAGATATACCCCCCCTTTTCTTTTCCAGCCGGAAGCGAGTTCAGCGGAAACAAGAGCGGAAGGGATAAAAAAACAGAGTGAGGCCAAAGCCAAATAGGTAATCAGGGCATAACCATACTCCGCCAGACCGGGTAAAGCCCTGAGAGACAAGATGGCCGCCACGTTTATCATTATCAGGCTGAAAAGACTCAGCTTTGCGGGGCTTCGTTGTTTTGCCATAAATAATCTTTACGACGGGATATAAAATATTCGCCCCTCCGGAAAACCGGAGGGGCATTTTGCAACATTCATTCATGCACCGGGATTATTTACGTATGCACAGTGTCCGGAAACAATTTTTTCCTTCCCGTTCCACCCGTTCTACTCCGTGGATATCGCTTTCATATCCGGGAAAAAGATTCTCGAAATCCTGCAAAGCCTTCAGATACTCGTAAATCGGCTCAGCTTTGGAATCCATGATCTCTCCTCCCATCATGACCGGAATACCGGGAGGATAGGGTACAACCATCACTGCAGGAATCCTGTCTAACATATCATCCAGGTCCACATATTCCACATTTTTGCGCACCACCGCGTGGTAGGCCTCTGCGGGCTTCATAGCCTGATCCGGAATAATCTGGAATGCGGCCTGCATCTTGTCTAACAGTTTATTATTTTTTATGTATTTATGCATCTGCCTGCAATGGTCCTTTAACCCTGTTCCATCGTATACTTCCGGAAATTTCCGGACCAAATCCGGCTGTACAAATTTAAGAGAAACATTTTTGCCATAAAGTTCCTTGAACTTCAAAAGGCCGGAAAGAAAGGAACCCTGTTTGGCCTTGGTGGTACCAATGGAATTGAGCAGAAGGAAAGAATAATAGTCGGTTTTTTCGCAGACAATCCCGTGATTTATCAAATAATTAGTTACCACAGACGCCGGAATCCCTTCCTCCTCCATGGTTCCGTCCTCATATAACCCGGGGGTGGTAAAAGTCAGCTTGATCGGGTCCAGCATAACATAGTTATCTTCAATATCCTCGAAACCGTGCCAGTTGTCATCAGCACCCAGGATCCAGGGGGCCTGATTTTCGCACAAATAAGAGGAAGGGACTTCTTCAAACCTTTTTATTTTACCCTCATGCTCAATTTTTTCCGGCTGCCACATGGCAAAGAACCATTCTCCCTTTCCGCGCAGCTCCCTGGTAATCATAGCCACTTTCTGACGCATGGTAACCGCTTCCAGAATTGCATCATCCAGCAATCCTTTACCGCTGTCCTCCATCATCTTTGTAGCCACATCCAGGGAAGCAATCATGCTGTATTGCGGGGAAGTAGAACTGTGCATCATGTAGGATTCATTGAACTCATCAGGATTAATCGCGGCATGACTGCCGTTTTTAATATGGAGCATGGAGGCCTGGGAAAGAGCAGTAAGCAGTTTATGCGTGGATTGCGAACTGAATATCGGGGGATGCTCTTCGTTGACATCGTCATCTGTCATGGCGAAATGATCGGTGTATATAGGGTGAAAGCGGGCATAGGCATACCAGGCCTCATCAAAATGCAGATTTTCCACGCTTTTTTTGAGCTGTTTTTTTATATTGACCACATTGTAGCACAGACCGTCATATGTGGAATTGGTCAAAGCTGACATTTTTACGCTGTTTTGCTTTTTTTCTTCAGGGATAAGCCTGTTTTCTTCAATTTTTTGGGAGATAGACTCCCGGGAAAATTCCGAGAGGCGGCAGGGCCCGATAATACCCCGCTTATTGCGGCGCGGTACCATATAAACTGGATAGGCCTCTGTTATTACCATGGCATAGTTCAGAGATTTGTGACAATTGCGGTCAACAAAAGCGATATCGTCGCGCAGGAGCTGGCTGCGCCAAATTATCTGATTGGCGTGGGAGGTTCCGTTTAAAACATAATAAGTCATATCCGAACCGAAAACTCTGGCGGAATTCTTCTCTGCATCCCCGGCTACTCCACTGTGGTCCAACAGAGAACCCAATTCCGGGACAGAAATGGATAAATCGGCCCGGAACATGTTCTCTCCGTAAAATTTATGCATGGCCACCCCGGCCGGGCTTTTCAGAAAACCTTCTCCTCCCATGTGTCCCGGAGTATGCCAGGCATATTTATAGGCTGCCGAATAATTAACTATTTGTGCAAAGAAATCAGGATATACGCTTTGAATATATCTTGTAAGCAAAGCCTCGATCCTTCCGGCTAAAAACTCCGAAGTATCTGCGGTTTTCCAAAGACACTCATTGATATTTTCCAAAACATGAGTGGGGATTTTCTTTACGCCTAACCTTTCGGTAAGTAAACATACCGGGATATTTAAATTCCTTTTCCTGATAGTTTCCAAAAGGATTTCCGGAGACATTTCCTCTCCGGTTCCTTCTTCAGGCAAATCCCAGTCTATAAGAATGGTTCCCAGATCAGCACGGGAGATAAATATTTCTGCCGCATCTTCATAGCTGTAAGAAGTAATTACCGAACATTTTTGTACTTCTGTCAGTTCACTTTCCAGTTCCCGCAGACGCATTCCTTCATCATTGGGCATGTCAAACTGGCCGGAAACCAACAGAACAGGCCAGCTTCTTTTGGTAATTTTCATTGTTTTTTCTCCTTAGGCACTTTGTGACTCAAATTAGAGGTAAAATACTAACTCTTTTGTCTTTCTTTCGGGGTAAAGAATAGTCCGTAGGCTGCCAATACCACCATGACCAGGACCATAACCAGCCAAAGTTCATTCAGGGTTGCTGCGGCAAAAGCGGATAACAAAAATACAGAAGAGATAAAGACTATTACAATATTCACCACGGACTTTTTGCCTTCCTGGCGGTCTTTTTTTACAAGTGCGATACCCGACCAGAAATAAGGAAAGAGGAGCAAAAGAACGGATATGGTTACGGTTATATTAAAAGCAGCTTTAATGTTGCTTCCCAGCATCATGAGGATCAGCTCCACTACTGTCATTATTATACCATTGATGACCAGCCCCTTGCTGTTGATCCCGAATCTGTTGGTATAAGAATATGCTTTGGGCAAAAATCCCTGATCAGCACTGGTTTTGGCCGCACTTGCAGAGGACAGATTCCACACCAGAAAACTGGCGATACAGGCAACGGCCATAACTGCGGAAACCACATCCCCGACAATTCTCGAACTGAAGATTTCCTGCATGGACAAGGCAAAGGAAGCCGGAGCGGCAACTATTTTCTTATCCGGGAACATGCCTTCTATAACAGTCGTGGAGGCAATATAAATAATGGCTACAACAATAAATCCCACAATGGTGGCAATGGGAACGTTTCTGGAAGGGTTTTTTATATGTTCGTGGTTGGTGGCCACCGTTTCTACTCCCACAAAGGAAAAAATAAGGATGGCAAAACCGGAAATTATGGCCCGACCGGAGCTTTCTCCGGAAACGTTCCAGTTCTTTGCAAACAAAGCGGGGTCGAAATCCAGCCATCCCAGAGTGGCTGTTATTATCACCGAAATTAACAAAAGAATTACGCTTATAGACACTACCTGGGTAATTACTCCCGCACCGCGCAAGGACATAAGCACAAAAAGCCAAATCAATACTATGACAGTAATTCCCAGTATCAAGGGATTGTTAAGAGAGGGAATAAAAAATGCCAGATATCCCAACCCGGCAATCAAAATGGAGACGTTGGATATAAGGTTGCTGTAAACATAAAAAAATCCGCTTTTGGCACCCAAAAGCGGATTTACATATGCAGAAAGAGCGGTAGGACTGGGATCTTTAAATCTTTGTCCCGCCCGCACATAAACCAATGTCAGGGATAGAGATCCGATTGTAACCAGTATAAAAGAAACCAGGGTAATGGAACCTATTGCCGCTAACTGCTGCGGGAGAGCTATAACTCCGCTTCCGGCCAAACTGGAGACAATCAGAAAAATCGCTCCTGTCAGCCCCAGTTTCTTGGATTGGCTGTTGTTCATGCTTTACTCCTTAATAAAAATTCGGCTTCAAACAATACGGATTCAGCTTCATTTTCTTTTAGGCTTTTACTAAATTTACATAGCCGTTTCAAATTATTATGCCAGCTATATCGGCTTGGGTCAATTTCAGGAAAGCTGTCGCTCCCAATGAGGGTTTTGTAAAAGGTGTTCCAAGGCCACCAGCAGTGCCGACAGATGCTGTGTGGCTTTTCCAGGCTATCCATGTCCTTTATGGCACCAAAAAGCGGGAAATAGAGCCGAAAACGGGCCTTAATTTTGGTTTATTCCATATGATTTTAACTGGTTAATTTGTCCCAACCCCGGTTCCTTGATTTTTATATCTTTGGTTAACACTTTTAGACTGCTTTATTGATCGCCACGAGATATTGTTATAATATTGTATTAATTTTTCTGGAGGCAGGCCAATGATAAAGAAAATCTTGTACGTGTTGGCAGGACTTATCGTTATTGTTTTTCTCGTTGGATTTATTTTCTTTGTTCCGCGTGATCACGTAGATCTTGAAACATTTCGTGATCTTGGGAAGAAGTACGACGTGGAGATACTCCGCGATAAATGGGGTGTTCCACACGTCTTTGGGAAAACCGACGCGGACACCGCTTTTGGTATCGCGTATGCTCATGCCGAGGATGATTTTGTTACCATACAGGGTACCCTGCTTGCCTCACGCGGGATGCTTGCAACCGAGCTGGGTCTGAAGGGTGCACCCAACGATTACATGGTACAATTGTTGAATATATGGGACACCATTAACGAAAAATACGAGAAAAACCTGAGCCCTGAAACACGGGCAATCTGCCGGGCATATGCAGAAGGTCTCAATTATTACGCATCCCTTCATCCTGACCAGGCTAATGAACAGCTTTACCCGGCAAGGGGGAAGGACGTTGCCGCCGGGTTCGTGCACAAGGTTCCCCTGTTCTTCGATATGGACCAGACATTAAAACTCATTTTCAACTCGGAAACACCTCTCGAAACTGAAATGCCGGTGGAAAAGCTTGAGGC
>JAGXLE010000093.1 GCA_018334855.1 Desulfobacterales bacterium
CTGCCCTGGCAAAAGACGCGGATCACCTGTTCATAGAAGCGGCATTCCTGGAAGAAGACAAAGACATCGCCCGGGAAAAAAAACATCTTACCGCTGCACAAGCGGGCCGGCTTGCAGCCGAGGCAGGGGCGAAACGCTTTACCCTGTTTCACTTTTCCCCGCGTTATACCGGCAGATACGAAAATTTCCGGTCAGAAGCAAGGCAAGCCTACAGACTCAATGAGTTTCCAGCTCATCGAATTCACCCTGGTGCATAATCATCAGGGCCAGCCTGTGGATGGATTTTCGTTTTTCCTCGGCAGTGCGCCCTGGATAATTGCGGTAAGTAAGGACCACACCCGCCAGGCAGGCAAAAAAAGCCTGCGCGTTTAAGCGAAGGTGTTCTGATCCCTCTGTCTCATCGACCACCTTCTTAAACATTTTCAAAAAATAGCGCTGCACGCTGTTGAATTTTTTCAGAGCCTGGGGGTTTAGCTCCCCCCGGATCATGAAATGCACCATCATCTGGAAAGTCGCCTCGTTATCGATTAAGTAGTCGACAACCGCTATGGCAAGCTCTTCTATATTGCCGCCGCTTTTAACCCGTTTTTTAAGGCGCTCCTCTATATTGTTTATGTCCTGGATCAAAGCTTCGACAAAAAGATCGTCCCTGCTGGGAAAATACCTGTAGATGGAAGCAGCGGAAACACCTGCTTTAAGGGCGATATCGCGCATGCCGATTTCGTGGAATGATTTTTCCTCAAAAAGCTCCATTGCCGCCCTGATAATCAGGCGCTTGCGGACTTCCCGTTCATCTTCTCTTAGTTGTTCAAATGTGGATTTTTCAGACATGGTCGAATTCCTTGAAATATTATACATAATTATAACCTGTTTTCCTGAATCATATTGTCACGGTTTACTGTTATAAACAACGTTTTTAACCTTTTTCCTTCTTTTTTCCGCTACGGATTTTATTTTAAACCAAATAATTTAACACCTTCCGTCCAATAAAGCAACACCAAATTTTTGACATAACGGATTTTGGATTCCGGGAAAGACAGTCTTAACAACCCCGTTTCAGAATTACTTAGTGTCTGTCCAGAAATCAGAAAAGCCCTGGCTGTTATCATAGCCAGGGCCGGAAATGCCTGAAGACGCGACTTATAAACAATAATATCAACAAATATCGTTTGGCATCAAAGGTTTACTTTTTACTGCTTTTGGGCCTGAAAGGCGGCGTTTTTACCCCTCTACCCAGAGGCTAATCCCTGGGCTTGTATCGGATGATAATGCGGGATTTGATATGGTCTGCGTGATAAAACATCAAATCAAAACCCGGTTCGTCTTCTGCCATGATGCTGACGGTCTGGGTTTTTATGCTCATCAGACTTTCCATGTCGGCCTGTCCCTTCCCGTCATGAAAAAGAACATAGGTTTCATCATATTTCCAGCCGTCGAGATTGTTCCGGTACCATGTTTCAATCATTTCCGGAGAATCCCCGGATACCAGGCTGATTGAGGGCAGCATGGAATTTGCTCCGTTTTGCCTGCCTCTGACATGGGTCGCATAATAGGTGTTTGGATATACGGGTATACCGATGCTTGCCTTTGCAGGGATTTCCTTTTCAACATCGGCAAGGGTTTTGCCCTGGCTTTTGACCATTTTCAGGCCCTGATCTGTCATTTCAAGCAGCGGCGCAACTGGTTCAGCCCCGGCTGCTTGAATAACGCAGCATGTGAACAGCAAAATTGCAATAAATATGCGGGTTGTTTTTCTGCCTGTCATAGGGGTCTCCTTTTCGATGACAAAATCACTGTTTTTCCGGTTAAACTTTTCAGGAACCGGAGGAAGATGGATGCACAGCGATTTCGATTCTGGTTTTATATGCATTTTCCTCCAGTTCCCGGAGGCACTTTTTCCATTTTTCCACACCCTGGATTCCCCGGGAATTTTTTACGGCTTGTTGTGAAGACTGCCCCAATTGCTGCATAATCTGCATTGCTTCCTCTGTACGCCCCTGTGCCATAAGAGCTTGCACTTTTTGGGCCATGGCCTCCGCATCCTGCTGCATGCTTTCTTTTTCCGGATCTTTCTTGTACCTGCTGAAGATTACTTCGTCTACAGGGATCTGATGACCGTTGTGATCCAGATTGCTGGTCAAAGGGAAATAACAGGAAGCCAAAGGCCTGTATTTTGCCACGAGCCGGTCGTATTCGGCTGAACTGAGGCTTCCGTGCATCACCGGTCCCTTGAGTTCGAAAAACACCTCTCCCACATGCTTCAGATCGGTTTCCACTTCGTTGTTTTCAGGCGCAGGGCTGTAAAGCCGGACCCCGATGGCGGAGCCCACAGGATCATACTTATGGACTTCATTAACGTCCATGTACTCGAAAAAGGCGTAACGTCCCTTTTCCGGGCAAGTCTCTTCTTTGACGGGATTTCCCCGGTCCCGTATATAAAAGTCCTTTACCTGTTCATAAGAATCTTTGCTCAGGAAATGATTCGGCTTCTCAGTGGAATAAGCCACAGAACCCGGGTATAGCGGGGCAAGCAGGTCTTCTGCATAAGCCGGCAAGGCGGCAAGAGTAAATATGATAAAGGCGAGGAAAAACTTTTTAGACATAATTCTCATTCTCCGAGGTGATCGGTTTGATTTAATCTTCGGCTTTCTCTCCCATGGCCTTGAAAAACGCACCCACGGCTTTGCCGGCTTCCTCCGGGGTCATGTCCTCCGTTCCGCCCGTACCGGATTGGACCTCTTCCTGCCACTTTTCCATATTACTTGTACCTAAATTGAGCGTTTCAGATTTTTAAAAACATGATTTTGTAAAGGATTATACCCATTTATATTTAAAAATTTGAAACCCTCCGGGATTTCCAATTCTGCCGCATCTACTGCGTCAGATGCAGCCTCGCATAGTCCACTATAGCTCGTCTGCATCTTCCTTGTATCTGCGGCAAACTTGAAAATCGCTCAATTTAGGTTGTAATTTTTCTGCCCGCCATTTCAGCACTAAAAGAGGTCATTGCAAGAATTAAGCCGATAATGCCAAAGGAGACCCAGGCAGTTTTTGGCTTGATTTCATGTACCTCGATACTCACCGTTACCAGGAGAAACATCATCCATGCTATTCCCACAATACCACCGATATAAGGAAAGAGATCTATAAAGGCTGTGATCGGGGTAATCGCGGAACAAAAGGCCATACCCCTGTAAGCGGTTTCAAATGATTGCCCGGAGCCGAGTATCTTCCAGATTACAAATAAAATGGCCGCACCGACAAAGCCTAAGATACCCACCATCACAGGCATCAGGACAATGGCAGCCAGGCCTGGAAGTATCCCCTCTGAAGAAAGGCCGATCAAAGAAAGCACGGTCGGGATGAAACCGCCGACAAACCCTACAGCGATCATGAAAATAAGGGAAGGAAGGAAGCCGCCGGTTTTCGGCATCTGCCGGAAGAAAGCAGCGGGACTTGTAATAACTTTAATTGCAGTTTTCGGTATTTGGGAAAATTCGTTCTTAATGTCTAATGCTTCCTGATTTTCAGTATTCATTTTTTCTTCCTCGTATAATAATGTTATTTTTTGCGGTGCACTAAATGGAGCTTTTCTTTCTTTATGCGCACCAAAAATTCAATGCCGGTAAAATTTTTAAACACGAAAGTACTTACAGATAGATTACATATTGAAAAAAATCGGAGCAATAAATATTTTTATCAAGACAGGAGAGACGGTTTCAAAAAAAGCTGTTTATTCCCCAAGCCGGTATTTTTGCAGAAAGGAAATCCGTAAGCACCCTGGCTGATCGGCGGCGCGAAAAAGGAGTTTCCTCGCTCCAGGAGCCTCTTTGCGCCTCAATTTCCGCTCGGAAACCCGCTTTTCCGCACCGCCGTCAGGGCAACGAAGTGCAGTTTCGCAAGAGCACAAAAAAAGGATTTCCCTGGAAGTCAATTTTGAAACAATAAGAAAAAAATTCCGTTTGATTTCAGGAGCTAATACTGACCGGAAAGCATTGCGTTATAAGTGTTTTTAAGCCGAAGTGAAGGTTCGATATCAATGGAATCCCTTAATTGTTCACGACACAGATTATAGGTGCGCACAATTTGTCCTGGCCAACCGAGATGGTAATAGCATTCCATCAGAAACAGATAGAAAGATTCCGCCAGGGGGTCTATTTCTATAGCTTTTTCGTAATAAAGGATTGCCTGATCGAATTCGCCGCGTTGCTCTCTGTATTTTCCTATACGTTCAAGTAGCTTGAGACATTTTTGCTGCAACTTGACCCGGAAAGTATCGATCCATTTTTCTTCCGGGTGGCCTTCCAAAAAATTTCCCTGGTATAAGTCGATAACATCTCTGGTATTGCCAAGCATTTGCGAATCCGGCGATTTCCGCCAGTGCTGGTCGATCTCCGCGGCCCGTTTCAAAAAAAACAAAGCGTCGACCCAGCAGTACCGGCTGTCAAGGCTGACACGCCCTTCATTGAGACGAATCGCCTGCTTTTCTCCCAGTAACTGGCGAAGACGGTGCAGGGTCGTGGCAAACGATTTATTTGCCATATCGCCGTCGGCATCAGGCCAGAGAATATCGGTGATCTTTTCCCTGCCGATTTCACTGCCTCCCATTGCGATCAGAACCTTTAACATTTCCAATGGCTTTTTTTGAGCTTTTCTGGAAAAAACCACCGGATTTCCCCATGAATGCAACCGGAACCGGCCAAGTGTAAACACTCTTACCGGCCACGGCCATTCAAGAAAGGGGTCCTCGGCAGGCGGGTCAATTACAAGACGCTGTCCGCAGACTATAGATGATACGTGATCCCTTTCGATGTCGTGATTCAGGGCCGTGGCACAAAGCCCGGGCATAAAAGGCGGTTGGCACCACCAGGGCGGGGTGATGTAGCCGTTTTCTCTTCCCAGAATCATGGCTTTTTTGAGGGTGGCTATGCCAGCTTCTTCCTGACCCTCTTCCAGCAGAATACCGGCTTCAATAAGCGCGGAGGCATAGGTCATCATAGAGCTGTTTGTTCTCAGGGAAAGCTCCTTTGCTCTGGACAGCAAAACCCGGGCTTTTTTAGAATCCCCGGTTTCATACAATATCCATGAGTTTTGGATGAGACAGAGTATCCGGGGGAAAATATAGCCGGTGGTTTCCGCATATTCCAGGGCAGTTGCCGCCTGAACTCTGGCCACTCCCCTGTCATCTTTTAGATAGCTGCACCAGGCCAGAAGATAAAAGTACTGGCTGTAGAGGTGCTTTCTGGAGATGTCGAGCTGCCCGGTCATTGCGGCCAGTGATTCTTCTGCCCAGGCCACTTTTCCCTGGGCGAGAAAACAGTAGGCTTTAAGGGACAAAAGCATATGGTTCCATACCAGTACCCCATTTGTTTCCGCGTACTGCAGTGCTGTATTAATCTTTTCCAGGGCTTTTTCATATTCACCTTCCAGCCAGATAGCAATAAAGGACTCCATGCAGGGAAGGGCCAGCCGGCTGAGCGGGGTGGCTTCGGGCAGGGATACGAAATTTCCGACTTCCTTAAGGATAAACCGGAAACGATTCAGGTCTCCCCGCCAGAAATAAAAAAAAGCAAGAAACAGGTATTTCTGGATCCGGAAATTGATGTCTGCAAGTTCACGCGTCAGGGTCATGGACCGCTGGGTCCAAATATCTATTTGGGGATGATGGGGTTGTCTGAGCATCAGGGCGGCGCTCATGGTGGTAACCACCCTGGCCTCTATATCTTTGTCCCGGAAAACAAATCCGGAACCCAGGGTTTTTTCCATCCAGGCAATCCATCTGTCAAGGGGCCGGAAATCGTTCCACTCCAGGCAATAGGTATCGATGATTGCCGACCAGGACAGCAGCTTGACAGGATCATGATCCGCGGCCGCATCAAATGCTTTTTCCAGATAGGTCCGCGCACCTGCAGGATCACTGGAAAGCCGGCTGGTCCCCATCCAGAACAGAAGCACCGCTGATGTGTTTTGCCCTGAATCAAAAATCGTTCCGATCCATTTCTCCAGGATTTTATTTTTCCCCTGTACAATCAACGGGGAGGCAATTCTTTGGATTAAATCTTCTGTCTCCGGCCAACTGCCGGTCTGAAGAAAGAGATCTGCGGCCTCCTCGTACAGGCCGATTTGTTCCAATAGGCCTGCGGCGAGTCGTTTCAGATGCCTTACTGTTTCACGGGGCCAGGTTTTTTCAGCCCGTGAAATCAGAAATTCCCGGAAAAGCGGATGGTACGAGTATAGAGGCGGATCGGCGGCCGGGTGGCATTCCAGGAAGAAATTTTTCTGATGAAAATCG
>JAGXLE010000094.1 GCA_018334855.1 Desulfobacterales bacterium
GGAAAATCCAAAGGGTTGAGAAAAGCGATATCATCAAATCGGCGGGGCCCGAGCGTTTGGCGCCCTGAGCGAAACCGCTGATGAAACCGGCGAACTCGCAAGGAAGGAGCGGCGCAGGCAAATTTTGCTAAGAATGAATATGAATGCGGCATATAACTTAGAAGGAGAAGGTCACCGTTATTCAGTCAGGTAAACAAAAAAAGCGACAACTTCCTTGACATTGACCGCCGATCATGGCCGGTGATAAAAGAAACTACCACTGCAGTTGGGGCCCTGACATCACAGTTGACCAGGCAAACGTTGAAACCCTTGTTAAAGGCGGAGGCGCCAGATGGAAAATTGAAAATGAATATTTCAACACCCTTAAAAATTACACCCCCAGAGAAAATCCATTAGGCTGTAGTTAAAAGATTCCGCCGCCTCAATGTTAGACAGGTGAAGGGCCTTGGGCAAAACTTCAAGCCTGGAATTGCTTATCTGATTCTGAATCTCTCTGGAGGCTTCAACCGTTGTTCCGGGGTCGTTTTCGCCCACCATTATTAGAACCGGCATAGACAACTGTGGCAGACGATCTTTCACGTCAAAGCCGCTGATTGCCCTGCAGCAGCCTACAAATCCGTCTACAGGAGTATTGAGTATAATACCACGAATTTTTTCGGCGGCTTCAGGATATTTTTCCTGGAATTCAGGACTTAGCCAGCGATCCATCGTATCGTCGGCAAGAGCTTCCATGCCGTTCTGCTTTGCCACGGCGATACGCTCTTGCCAGAGCGGAATCGATTCTTGGGGAACCTGACAGGCTGTATCACAAAGGATAAGGCTTGAAAGCCTTTCCGGATACTCAAGCGCCATGGTCTGGCCTATCATGCCGCCCATGGAAATACCCATGAAATGCGCTTTGTCAATTCCAAGTTCGTCCATGAGGCCGAGCGCATCATCAGCGAGCATCTCCACTGTATAATCTCCTTCAGGCGCGGAAGTGCCGCCGTGTCCCCGGACATCGTATCTTAGGATGCTGTAGCTCTCCTTTAGCGCATCAATCTGGGAATCCCATATATTGATGTTTCCTGAGAGGCAATGGCTGCAAACCACTACCGGCGCAGATTTTCTGCCGAAAAATTCATAATTTACACTGATATCTTTTACTTTTACCCGCATAACCCCTCCTTGAACCTGTTTTCGATTCCTTTCACCATAAATATCGCCGTAATCCCCAAGTGTCAACTATGCTGCCGAATTTGTGTCAGTAACACATAATCTGAAGGGTTTTATATTACCATCCAGCAGGTAGTTTATGAGACGAATAAATTTTTCCGGATCTCCTGTAAACCTTTATAATTCTGTTTGAACATCACAGCTTTTTTATTTGCTGCTACAGAAAATCGTTCGTGTCAAAACTGGCAGAGCCTCCTGCCGTTTCCCTCTTTTGTCCTTGTATAGCTTCTGGAACAATATTTTCCTTATATTCACCGATATTCCTCTTTTGAAGTGCCTTTTAACAGAGAAGATCAATAACATAACTTTGATCATCCTGCCAAAATCTATTGAAATACATAGTTCAGATCTGGCAGACTATTATTTTATTTGTGCCAAGGTATGGCATCCCCCGGAATGGCTACTGGAAAGACGATTTAATCAGTTTCGAAACGGCAGAAAATGGATTATTTTATGGATTATGATGCCGTTCTTGACAAAAACAGATACAACGCTTTTCATGGCACAAGCCTTGATGAAAGCCTGCGATCCATCAAGATCCAGGAATTAATTATTACCGGTGTTCTGACCAATTGTTGTTGTGAAACTACGGCAAGAGATGCTTTTGTGCGGGATTACAGGGTCTTCTTTGCAGGAGACGCCACCGCAACAGTAAATGAGGAACTACATTTGGCCAGCCTGAAGAATTTGGCCTTTGGTTTTGCCCATATTATGGGTACAGAGCAGATTTGCAATTATTTGAAGGGATCTGAATATATCTGATAAGTTCAATTAGGGGGGGATACAATTACTTGATGGATCGGAAATCTTCCGTTGGCAAAAGAAAAATTAATGGATAAAGAAAAAGCTCAACTGACAGTTACAGCTTGATCTGACAGCAGCTTCAAAAAGGATATCTGTCAGATGTTATCTGAGTCAGCATAAATTCAATCGCCCCGAGGATTGCCATGACAGATAGACCACCTATATCAGACGCCTTTTTCAATCCTGGCCGTGTAGCGGTAATCGGTGCCACAAATAAATTAGGATTTGGCTTTGGGGTGCCTAAATACCTTATCGAGCACGGGTATAGAGACCGTATTTATTTAATCAATCCCAAACAGACGGAACTCTTTGGCCAGCCTGTTTATCCTTCCATTACTGACGTGCCGGCGGAAATCGATCTGGCAATTGTTGTAACCCCAGCCCCCATTATTCCGGAAATTATCGCTGGTTGCCTGGAAAAAGGGGTGCGTTCCATAATTATTGAATCAGCCGGATTCTCGGAAACCGGCCCGGAAGGGCGTCAACTGGAACGCACCATTTCCGATATGGTCGCGGGCACTTCCACTCGTATTATCGGCCCTAATTGCGTAGGCGTGGTTAATCCTCATAACGGTTTTGCCACAACTGAAATTTCATTTGCCGAGTTAAAGCCTGGTCATATCGCGGTGGTCGCACAAAGCGGAGTATTTGGTAATATCCTGATGGATTGGGCGCCCACTCAAAATTTAGGCTTGAGCAAAGTAATTACCATCGGCAACCGGCTTGATGTGGATGAATGCGATGTACTGGCCTATCTAGCCGAGGACGAAACCACCCGCGTCATTGCCTTGTACATGGAAGGGGTGAAAGACGGAGCTCGCTTTCTTAAAACCGCCAGGCGCGTGGCCGGTATAAAACCTGTCATAATTTTAAAAAGTGGGCGTACCGAGGCAGGGAGTGCAGCCACCGCCTCTCATACTGGCAGCTTAGCAGGAAATGATTTGATATACAGTGGAATTTTCCGGCAGTGTGGACTAATTCGGGCCAACAATTTTCTGGAAATGTTTGATATGGCAAAAGCCTTTGCTACCCAGCCCATACCTTCCGAGCCCACGGTAGCCGTGGTTACCTCGTCGGGTTCCTTGGGCGCCATGACCACCGATGCCTGCATCAGCCTGGGCTTAAATCTGCCATCCTTTCCGAAAGAAGCCGTGAATAAAATTAGCTCCCGGGCCCCTGCTTGGATGAATATACGAAATCCAGTGGATGTTGGCCCGTCCGGGCTTTTCGGCCCGGCCATGGCCACCGCCATGGAGACTGCAGCCATGAACAGCTTCATTCTGATTCCTGTGCTTCCTCAAATGGTGTTACAAGAGATGAAGGAAGCGGATAAAAATATGGATATGTCAACCTGGCTAGGCGATATACGGGAAATTCGCCGAAAATATCCGGAAAAACCTGTAATTACAGTAACCTTGGGCTCCCACGTATGGATGCAGCTCATCAGGGACTTTCTGGGAGATGAAATGCCTATCCTCAACACCCCGGAAAATGCTGCCCGTGCTGTTGCAGAACTATACAACTTCGGATTGCGCAGGCAAAGCCCCTTCGGAGGTGTCTTCCCGGATAGCCCGTTTAAGTAATGATGTGGTTCAATTAAAACGGACACCGTGATAAGAATAAAGAAAAGAAAGGTAAGGTAAGTGTCCGATTTTAGTTGACCACCACATCCTGCACGGGGCCGATTGTTATTCTGGACCCCGAAAACGAGACAATTATGTTAAGGTAGAATAAAATCAAAAAAAGGAGATTTTTCATGAAAATATTGGGGATCGTATGCAGCCCTCGAAAGAATGGAAACACGGAAATACTGATAGAAGAAGCCTTAAACGCCGCCAGGGAAAAGGGAGTTGAAACAGAAATGGTACTAGTGGCCGACAAACAAATAAGCCCGTGTGATGGTTGCGATGGTTGCGTTGAAGATGGCGTATGTGTGATTGAGGATGATATGCAGGAAATTTATCAAAAACTCGAAAACGCGGACGGGATTATTTTCGGGACACCAGTCTACTTTATTAATGTCAGCGCCCAAGCAAAAGCAGTTATTGATCGTACCTATGCATTCCTGTGGACAAGAAAATTACGTGGCAAGGTCGCCGCTGCTGCCGTGGCGGCAAGGCGAATTGGAGCTGGACAGGTGCTGAGTCTTTTGTACAGTTGGTTTACGGTCCAACGGATGATTAATGTTGGCGGGTGCATTGGATATGGGAGAGATAAAGGAGAAGTGAAAGAGGGCGTGGGAGGAGGCCCTGGAAGTACAGCTCTCGGCGAGGCCAGGGCAATCGGAAAGGCCACGGTTGGAATGGTAAACCGCCTTTCAAAATAGGCCAGAAAAAGGGGCTTGAGTGTCAGGCTACTGCTATGCGCTGAAGCCCCAATTTGCCCCATAAGAGAATGTAAAATATTATCCCACCTTTGATTTTGTAATCCCGTCAATCTGACAGTTCAGGTCTTGCCTGCTTCCCAAACCAATAATCAAATCCCATAATACGGCTATTATGGGCTATTCGGTTTATTTGTAAGCGATATTACCTTCTTTTAACGTTTTTACCAACCGGGCAGGATGAAACGCAAAGACCGCATGGGTGTTTACCGCGGTATTCACTGCACCTGGCAGTATCGAAGCGAGCCTCCACATCATCTTCAACGCTAAACTCCACATCCTTAAGTGCGCCGATCGGGCAGGCATCAATACAGGACGTGCATTTCCCGCACTTCTTATCTTTTTTAATCCCCACTGAAAGCGGTGCATCGGTGAGTACGGTGGTGAAGCTTACCCTTGGACCAAATTCCGGGGTCAATAAAAGGCAACTTTTCCCAATCCATCCTATCCCCGCCAAGTGGGCGGTTAATTTGTGGGAGATAACGCCTTGGAGCGTTTTAAGATTGTATGGCATGGAGGCCGGAACAGGCAAGGAATTCCATCCTTTATTTGCAAGCCATCGACTTACATCATAGGCTACAAAATTTAAGGATACGCTTACCACATCATAGATGTGGTGCCAGTAAAGACTTTTTCCCCGCGGCTCGTCTGGATCGTGGTTGTCGACAATGGCATCGTTTATTCGCATTCCGATTGAAACTGCCCTTGGGTATCCCATTACAACCGCATCGCCGTGCGAGGCCAAAAATACTTTTGCATGAGTTAGGTCGGCAAATCCGACTTTATCAATTCCTTTTTGCTTGCAATATATTTCAAGCTCTTTTGTAAATTCATTCACATTAGCATTCATTGCTTTCTATCCTTTTAAGATAAAAAGGTTTGTTATTAACAGGAGTTTAAGAGATAAACCGCAAAAACAGTTATAACTACCTGAATAAAATGCGTTTACACTTATTCAGGCTGTAAGACCCCATCCTTGTCCACCCGGTGTTTGAACGCGGATAGGACTTCGGCCTGGGTCTTACTGGGGGTTTCCAGCCGTCGGGCCGGCTTTCGATCCTTATTTTTCAGCGTCAGCACGGAGTGCAAATGCCGCATGTCATCCATGACATCCTCGGCGGTGCGGTTGACTCCGATCTCCGCCAGCCTGAGCTCGAGGCGGCGAAGATAGACCATTGCAACCACGCATGTGAACAGATGACACCGTATCTTGCTGTCGGTCCAGTGCCTGATGGGACGGACACCCACTAAATCGTCATTGTTGCTGATTCTGAACCGGTCTTCGACTTGCCAGCGATCCAGGCTTGCCTCCACGATATCGCGGGTGCTCCAGTCCATGTTGTCGGTGATGATAATGTTTTTGCCCAGCATGGCCTTTTTGCGGCGCACCTGATATGGGTCCCTGCGAAAGCGCATTTTCAGACCGTCCTTGGAGCGGTCAAATGATATCCGGTAAAACTGCGGTGATATGTGAAGCTGCTGACAGAGACGCAGGTAACGATCCTTGATAACTTCGGGATCCCGCCACTGGGCCGCATTGGCCCTGACCCTGGCGCGCATGGAAAGCAGTTCCTGCCGGAGCCGCTCGAGCTTGTCTTCAAATGTATACGTCTGCTTCCGGGCGGTTTTCGGGTTGTAGGTTACAATCACGCAACGCTGTTTGCCCCAGTACTCGCCCCTGGTTCGGTAGGCAAGCAGCCGATCTTCTTGCTGGCCGCATGCTTCCAGTTCACGGTTTTTTTCAATATCAACCGGCTCGAAGCGGTCCAGGTCAACGGCTGCCAGATCCTGTGCAAAATAGGTCGAATACGTGGTGATAAAATGGATCCTGGAGTGGCCGTCAATCCAGGCGTAA
>JAGXLE010000095.1 GCA_018334855.1 Desulfobacterales bacterium
GCTGCTACAAGAAGGGGGCGTATTTCGGAAATCCGTGCTTTACCCAGATTCATCCCACATGCATTCCCGTCCACGGCACCTACCAGTCCAAGCTGACCCTGATGAGCGAAAGCCTGAGAAACGACGGACGGGTCTGGGTACCCAAGGAACCCGGGGACAAGCGGCCGCCCGAGCAGATCC
This sequence comes from Desulfobacterales bacterium, assembly GCA_018334855.1. Taxonomy (GTDB): domain Bacteria; phylum Desulfobacterota; class Desulfobacteria; order Desulfobacterales; family Desulfosalsimonadaceae; genus Desulfosalsimonas. Next base: position 181 of record JAGXLE010000095.1, read on the forward strand.
CCGAGTCCGGGCGGGACTACTACCTGGAGCGAAAGTATCCCAGCTTCGGCAACCTGGTGCCCCGGGACGTGGCCTCGCGCAACGCCAAGGAACAGTGCGACAAGGACAAGGGCGTGGGCGAGACCGGACTGGCGGTCTACCTGGATTTTGCCGATGCCATTGCCCGCGACGGCCGGGAGGCAATTGCAGACAAGTACGGCAACCTTTTTGAAATGTATGAAAAGATCACCGGCGAGGATCCATATGTTACGCCCATGCGGATTTATCCGGCAGTGCATTATACCATGGGTGGCCTGTGGGTGGATTACAACCTGATGACCACAGTTGACGGGCTGTTTGCCCTTGGCGAGGCCAATTTTTCCGATCACGGGGCCAACCGCCTGGGGGCCAGCGCTCTGATGCAGGGCCTGGCAGACGGCTATTTCATCATTCCCTATACCCTGGGGGGATATCTGGCAGGTGCGTCCCTGCCGGAGGTGGATGCATCCGCCACGGAATTCAGGGAATCCGAGGAACGCATTCGGGAACAGGTTGACCGGATGCTGTCAATTGACGGCAGGCGGACGGTGACCGACTTCCACAAGTCCCTGGGCAGGATCCTGTGGGATGAATGCGGCATTGCCCGGGATGAGCAGACCCTGGAGAAGGCCAGGGCGGATATTGCCGAGCTTCGGGCCGAATTCTGGCAGAACGTAAAGGTGCCTGGGGATGCCGCGGATTTGAATCAGGCCCTGGAAAATGCGGGCCGGGTGGCGGACTTCATGGAGTTCGGCGAGCTTATGGTCAAGGACGCCATCGAGCGCAGGGAATCCTGTGGATGTCACTTTAACACCGCATACCAGACCGAGGATCATGAAGCCCTGCGCGATGACGAGAATTTCTGCCATGTTTCGGCATGGGAGTATACCGGGCCGGACACGGACCCCATCCATCACAGGGAACCGCTTTATTTTGAAAACGTGGAACTGACTCAGAGGAGCTACAAGTAAATGAGCAGCCAAACCATCAGCCTGACGCTCAAGGTCTGGCGCCAGAATAAAAACAATCCCAGGGGTGCACTGGAGACCTATCCGGCAAACAATATTTCCACGGACATGTCGTTTCTGGAAATGCTGGATGTGGTCAACGAGGAGCTGACCGCAGAGGGCATTGAGCCCATCGCCTTTGATCATGACTGCCGTGAGGGTATCTGCGGGATGTGCGGTGCGGTGGTCAACGGCCGGGCCCACGGTCACATGCCCGAGACCACCCTGTGCCAGCTTCACATGCGCCATTTCAACGACGGCGACACCATCGTGATCGAACCCTGGCGTGCACGGGCTTTTCCGGTGGTCAAGGACCTGGTGGTGGACCGCAGCGCCCTGGACAAAATTATCCAGGCCGGGGGCTATATCTCGATAAATGCCGGCGGGCCCCAGGACGGCAATGCCATCCCCATTGCCCGGGAGAATGCGGAAAAAGCCTTTAATGCGGCGACCTGCATCGGATGCGGGGCGTGCGTGGCCGCATGTCCCAATGCCGCGGCCATGCTGTTTACCGGCGCAAAGATTTCCCACCTGGCGCTTCTGCCCCAGGGTAAACCCGAGGCAAAAAAGCGGGCAATTGCCATGGTGCGGGCCATGGACGAGCTCGGATTCGGCAATTGCTCCAATGAAGCCGAATGCGAAGCCGAATGCCCCAAGGGGATTTCCATTACCGAAATTGCCCGCATGAACCGCGAATTTTTAAAGGCGGCATTTTCATAATATAGGTCTGTACAAATTCCCTGAAATCAGCTATACTGCTTTCCCACAAAAAGTTCACTTGCAATTGCGAAACCCAAGGATCTCACACGGAGGCAGGGGGATATGGAAAGTGTCAAGCTGCTGGGCATACTGGCATTTATAGGTGGTGTGGTTCTGGCCGGATTTCACGGCATCGGAATTTTGATGAACAAGTCTGAGGGATTCTACAGCCATACGCTGGTGAGCCTTTTCGGCGAAGGCAATTTTACCTGGATAGAAAATTTTCCGATTGCCGCGCTTAGAAGCGGTCTGGATTCTGTTGTGGGTGTGCAGATTTACTGGTTGCTGATCAGCATTGGGGTTTTGCTTATCCTTATTCACGGGCTTTTTGCCAAGGGATAGGGCAATTTTATTTTTTCGATTTGAGTGCTTCCCTGAGTTTTTCTCCAAGCTCGCCCATGCCTGAATCCGCGGAATCGGATTTTTTGTAGGAACGCCATTCCCCTTCCTGCATTTCATCAGCCACTGCCAGGGTAATCTTGCGCTCGGCCGGGTTTACGGCCTCTATGCTGATCCTGATGAAATCATCGACTTTGCGGCTTTCAATCTCTTTTACATTGGCTGCCGCATTTATTTTTGAAATCGGCAGCAGTCCCACCACCCCTGGTTCAAGCGCGACAAAGTAGCCGAAGGTTTCTTTTTTTTCTATGGTGCCGGTAAGCTTCTGTCCGGCCTGGTAGCGCTGTTCTATATTTAGCCAGGGGTCGCCTTCGGCTTCTTTCATACTAAGCGAGATGCGGCGGTTTTCCGGATCTATGCTTTTTATCATCACCGGTATGGTATCGCCGGGCGAAACCATGTCTCCTGCTTTTATTACGCGTTTTTTGTAGCTCATTTCACTTATGTGCACCAGGCCATCCACACCGGGGGCTATTTCAACAAAGGCGCCGAAATCTGCACATCTGGTCACCCTGCCTTCCACCTTGTCGCCGTGTTTGAATTTCTCGCCGATGTTTTGCCATGGATCCTGCAGAGCCTGCTTGATCGAAAGAGAAATCCGGGTTTGCCTGCCTGATTCCTCCGGTTCCCTTATATCGAGAATCTTTACATTTACCGGGTCGTTGACAGTTACGGCTTCGTCCGGCTTTTCCACCCTGGACCAGGAAATCTCCGATATATGCACCATTCCTTCAACCCCGGGTATAAGTTCAACAAAAACCCCGTATGGCATGAGCCTTGTAACCCGTCCTTCCACGATATCACCGGCGGAAACGGTTTTTAAAAACTGTTCGCGCTGTTCGGCAATCTGACGCTCCAGCAGCTCCCGCCTGGAGACCACGATATTTCTTCCCTTTTCTTCGATCCGGGATATGAGAAATTCGTAATCTCCGCCAACGTATGAGTCCGGGTTGTCAACATAGGTGGCATCCATCTGGCTTACCGGGCAGAATGCGGTTTTTCCGGCCACGTTTACCCGGAAGCCGCCTTTGCAGGTTTCTGTGATCCGGCCCTGGACAGGTATTTTATTGCGATGGGCTTCATAAAGTTGGTGAACGCCGCTTTCGCCGGCCATTGCCTTTGAAAGCCGGATTTCACTTTCATCCTTTGAGATCACGTAAAGGGTGACCGGATCTCCGAGAGAGTAGGGAAAGTTGCCGTCCTTATCGACAAGCTCGGACCTGTCTGTCACTCCGTCGATCTTTGTGCCGGTGCTGACAAAAACGTTTTCAGACCCTATAGCAATGATTTCTCCGGTGATCTGCTCTCCGACCCGCAGATCGTCTTTCATTTCCTTCATATAGGATTCAAAGAGATCCTCAAAGCTCTCTTCTTCTTCAGGATTGTCAAAAGATCTGTTGTTGTCCTGTTCTGACATATTGCACCAGATGAAATCAGTTGATGTGATGTTTTTAAAAAATGGACACTGACTATAATATTTATCTCCTACAAAGGTTTGCTGAGTTTGTCAACCACGGCCCATTCTGTTATTTAGTCCCCATCCAGAAATGGCTAATTTGCCCAATTTCTGCGTCAGGCTCAAATTTTAATCCTCAAAATACTTTGAGTATTCCTGCGGTTAAAATTTTCGCCTTCCTTGAACTTGGACAAATTATCTGATTTCTGGACGGACACTATTTATAAATTTCCGGCTATTGCAGGACAAATGCTGTGCGAAGGCAATAAGGCACTGATTGACAGATTTTTTGAATATTTTTATATTAATTTTAATAAATTGTTTTATATAAAGGTCCTGCAATGGCATTCGGACATGGATAAGGAGGTTTGATGTTTACACGGTGGCTGCCATGGAAATTTGTTGTAAAAAGAGCAGCAAAAAGATTCGGGATCATAGATCCGATTAAATTCGCAGCCAGGTTGAGGCGATTTTCACAGCCGTCTGAAGTACAGGAGCCGATCGAGCTTTTGCGGGCCGGCATCATATTTCACGCCCGGGGCCTGATCAACACAAAGGCGATTCAATACAACCTGGATTGGGTATGGCCTTTCTGGGTGCAAAAACAGTTCAACCCGTCGGATTTATCATTTATTCCCCGTGGGTTTTCCTTCAGCCACGTCAATATTACGCATCGCAACTGGACTGCAGTGGGCCATCCCGACCTTCCTGTCTACCCGCTAATGGATCCCAGGGGGCTTGTTACGCCGTTATATGACAGCTGGTCATTGGACTGCTGGATTATCGATCCTCAGGGTAAAAAACTGATTCCGTCGGCAAACGAGTCAGACCAGAGCCTTCAGACCGGTACGGCACTGAAAATTGTGAATCAGTGCAGTGCAGAGGGCATGTCTCTGTCCACTGAATTATCCATGAACGTGGAGGACCGTTCCGGATATGCCGTGGTTTCATCAAAGGGAAGGTCTCAAGACGGCGGATGGCTGGTGGTAACACTGAGGCCGTATAACCCGGAAGGCATTCAGTTTATAGAATCCATTGAGTTTCAGAATCATTCAAAACCTTTCTGGCTTGTAAACCGGCATACAAGGGTTTATCTGGACCGAGTGCCTGACAAGGTACTTTTTTCAGATTATTCGGAAGGTGATGTCATTGACAAGTGGAACGCCTCACAGAGCACTAAAAGCGTAAAGTGCGGAGTCGGAATGGCGACCTCAGCCGCTTTTTTTAAACTGCCGCCGGGCAGAGAAGAAAATATCCGGGTTGCAGTTGACCTGGAAAAGGATATGCCGGCTGAAAAGTGCGGCTGGATAAGGAGTTTGGCACGTGGGAGCAGAGGCTCAGCGATACCGCACGACTGCAGGTGCCCGACGAAAAGATCCGATTTTTATACGATACAGCGGTACAAACCCTTGTTCTGCTCTCGGCCGACGACCCGGTACCCGGACCGTATACATATCGTAGGTTCTGGTTCAGGGACGCCTGCCTGATGTTAAATTCCATGATGGCTGCAAATATGCTGGAGCGCAGCCGCGGCTGCATGGACAGATTTCCCGACAGGCAGAAAATGACCGGATATTTCCGGTCCCAGGAAGGGGAATGGGATTCCAACGGCCAGGTGCTGTGGATCATGAACCGTTACCTTAACCTTACTGGCAACGCCCCTTCCGGGGCCTGGCTGGATTCTGCCTTCAAGGGCGCGGAATGGATTGAAAAAAAACGCACCCGCAAAAGACCGGGTATGCGTCACGCCGGCCTGCTTCCTGCCGGTTTCAGCGCCGAACACCTGGGGCCGAACGATTATTATTACTGGGACGATTTCTGGGGCCTGGCAGGACTGGGGGCTGCTGCTGAAATGGCACGAAAGCATCACTCTCCTGCACTGGCCGAAAAATTTGAAAATTTTTACAATGACTTTTCCAGGTGCATATTCGGAAGCATTGCAGCAATTCCGGAATGGAAGAGCAGAAACGCTATTCCCGCCTCCCCGTATCGCCGCTTGGATGCGGGCGCTATCGGCTCCCTTGTGGCCGATTATCCCCTGCAGTTCACGCCTGCGGGTGATAATAAAATTATGAATACCGTTGAATTTTTGATCAATAACTGCTTTCATAATGGTGCGTTTTTCCAGGACATGATTCATTCCGGGATAAACGCTTATCTGACCTTAGACATTGCACAGACGCTTTTAAGGGCCGGAGTTCCCGGATATAGGGACCTTATTTTGAAAGTGGCGGAGCTGGCATCTCCAACCGGGCAATGGCCTGAAGCCATCCATCCCCATACAGGCGGCGGATGCATGGGTGATGGCCAGCACGGATGGGCGGCAGCGGAATGGGTTTTGATGCTGCGAAGCCTGTTTG
>JAGXLE010000096.1 GCA_018334855.1 Desulfobacterales bacterium
TATCCGTGCAGGGCAATGGAAGAATGTATACTCTATGTTTTATAAAAGATTGCATATTCAGGTTGGGTTACGATTTAATGCCTTTTATGCAGGATTAAGATAAAAAATGCAAGCGGTTTTCCGATGATCTGATGCAAGTTTTCGTTTGCCGCTAATCAGATAGGGAGAAAGTCTCCGGTTCTCCTCAGACCATAATAGACATTGCACATTAAGGCTATTTTCGACAATATTGCCAGCCTTACCAGGTGCGAGGAATATCGATAAATATATGCAATTTTTTTGGTTTTAGGGGGATACTATATCTTGAGGTATAAGTATGCGTGAAGAATTATGAATCCGAATTAAATCTGTAAGATCAAATTTAGATTTTTACAGTACAGCAGCTTCAGCCGCTATTGTTTTTCGGGATATTCTGCCGCCATTTTCACCTCGGTATAGCCCGCGTAATCATCGCTCGGTCTTATAATGATACGCACCCGGTCTTTGGCCTTTTTGGCCTCTAAATATTTTTCTTTCCCGGTTTCGGCTTTTTTCACAATTTCCCAGTCCTTTTCTCCCATTTCCGTTTCATAGAATGCCAGCACTTTTTCCTTATCTGCTTTTGCCGCGTAGGTAGCCGCGTGTAAGACACTGCTGCCTTTTTCCGCCTTCTGATAGGCAGTGCGTACGGATTCGGGATAAACCGGTACATCTTCAGGGTCGGAGCCGGAGACTTCTTCGGGCTGCTTTTTGACCTCGTCGGATTTCTCAGGCTCGGAACGCGCGGGTTCAGAGCCTGTCTTTGCAGCAGCCTCGCCTGGGGTATGCCATACCGCGGCAACAGTCTCTTGATTATACCTGGTAACTGCAAGGTTCATCTCACGGCCGTTTCTGGACAGTTCTGCGGCCCTTACTTCCTCTTCCATGTAATCGGAAATCGTACCGGTGTGTTCTGATTCCATTTCCAGGGCTTCCATTTCATTTTTAACTTCCCAGCCTTCCTGCCTGAAATATTGAATAAATTCGTCATAGGTCTGATCCGGCGGCGTATCCGATGTGGTAAGCTTGACGGTTTTGTCCCCTTCCGGCATGTCAATTTTGTAGGCATTATCCAGAAATTCGGGGGGCACGCCGGTTTTTGCCTTTGTGCCGACATGGTGTATTACCGAGGAAACCTCCACGCCAAGTTTATCCGTTACAAACGGCAGAATCGCGTGCCTGTTCAGGTAGCCGATCACAGCCAATACTGCCAGCAATACAATGATTATAATAAATACCAGCAGGCAGCCCGGCAGGCAGCCCTTTTTCTTTGACCTGGATTCTTTTTCCAAAACAACCTCCGGAAAAGTGACTGCTTTGAAATCATCTTAATTTCGTCTTTATTTTACGGAATCTGCAATCCCGGAAAGCAAAACATCATTTCCGCTGCCATCGGAATATTGCTGTTTCAAAATGGACCAGGATTGCCAGCTTTTTTCCATATTCATACCTTCGGGTTCGCCCTGTTTGTCCAGCCCGCCGATGCTTTCAGGCAGCAGTGGGATCCATTCCTTGTAATCAAAGGCGTTTGCCGCACTTGATGCGAGGACAAAACCGACCGCAATCAAGAAAACCGTAATGTATTTCCGCATTTTGTTCCACCCTTAAAAATGCTTTTTAAGATGAGGACTATATAAAAAGTATACGAGAATCCGCCTTGTATGTAAAGTCATGATCACCTTGTTGTGAGCACCGGTCCTTTTCCGCAGGGAAGGGGATAATGATTCCTGGCTTTATGTCCTGCTTTCAGGGCGCCTCGTGAAAAAAAATAAGGCGTGGAGACAGGGCAGAGATCTATGGTCGGAGAGATATTCGGCGAAATGCGTCGCATCATAGACATCTTTTTCAGAATGCATCGTTGAGCGAAATGGCGCGCCTGTAGAGAGCGGCATTTAAAAACAAAAACCAGGCAAAAGGGGCTGCGATCAGAAAAAGGCTCCACTGCCATCCGGCCGTTTCTATGAGCAAAAGCGGCACCAGCGTTTTTTCGGCCGCTTCCTGGAGCATCCATCTGCGACCGATTTTTTTTCTGTCAAATAATTCAATGTTTAGGGCATACCTTGTCAGGCACAGGGATATAACGGCGGTAACGGCAAGGAGTGTGAACTGAACTGCCGCAAATCCGATTCCTGTCCATAAAGGAGAGGCAAACAGGACCGACAGGGAGAGCACCTTCAGCAGCATGATCAATCCCCTGAACCTGCGGGTAACCAGGAGCGAGTTGTTTTTTCCCACCCTTACCCCGGCAAATGTTGCCATTGTCACTGCCGACATGGCGGAGTCGTTTTTCACGTCCTTCAGGGTAGCACCGGCATTGAAAATTACATGGTCGATAAAGAGAATTACAGCAACTGTCCAGACCATATTCCATGCCGGACCGCCTGGCGGAGTTTCAACAGCAAGAACAGCTCCAAGCAGACAGGGAAGTGCTGTTGAAAAGGCAAAGAAAAGTCTGTTCCGGGCTGCGAAAAAATCAGGAATTTCTTGACAGAACATTTTTTTGTTGTATTTTTGTAAATAAAGCTAAGTTATTGATATTATTATTTAAACTTAATATTTTTAAAAATTTTTCAGTTACAATAATAATATCATGAGCTCAGGGCAAAAGAGGAGGGAAGATTATGAGCCGTATCAGAATGTCATTTATAAACAATGATTTTGAGACCAGGGCTGCCGCAGACTTTGATCTCAGTGATAACCAGGGTTCCGGATTTGCCGATTTTCTCGACCGTATAAGGGAGGATCTCGAGACCGGGGAGACCGCCTGGCTGGAAATCGAGGGAATGAACAGGCCTGTCAGGCTGACAGTATCGGAATCGCCGGACGCAATGTGAGGTTTTTCAGCATTCCGTCCCGGAATCCGCCGTGCTGGCAATTTTCCGGATGGGCCCTATTTAATTTTTATCCAGAGCAGCCGCGCTGGAGCAGCCCCCGGGTTTTCCCACTGGGATGGCATTTCGGACTTGAGGTATATCAGGTCGCCGGCCCGGGCCGTGCTGGTGGCGGCCCCCAGCTTAAGCTGAAGCCTGCCCGAAAGCACGTAGCCGATTTCTTCTCCTTTGTGGACAAAGAAATGCGAGGGAAGGGTTGCGCCTGGATGAATTTCTACCACAAAGGGTTCTGCCCTGCCGCCTGCATCAAGGGATGTCATAAGTTTTGCCGAAACACTGTCTTCCGGCATATCGGGAAGGTTAATCTTTGCTGCGTCTGCGGCCGGAAATATAATTCTCTGCTGCGCACTGCCGGATTCCTCGAAAAATGCGCTCATTTCCACAGAGAGTATTTCAGACATTTTAATCAGTGCCGGCAGTGACGGATAAATCTGGTTGCTTTCAATCTGGGAGATATTGCTGGGGGTCACGCCCACCAGACGGGCCAGCTCGGTCTGTGAAAGCCCCCGCCTGGTGCGCAGTGTACGGATTCGAGTACCGATTTCCACCCGTCCTGTTGCCTGCTTTTTGGGCACAAAGCTTATGTTAAGACCCTGGGCCCAGTAGTAATAGGGTGTATTGAGGGTGTCGATCTCCCTGTTTTCAGCCTTTAAAATGGAAAGAGAGGTTTTGCCCCGCCTGAGCGAAAGCTCGACTGCCACCTGGGCGATCTGGTTTATGGCCGCCTTGAGCCGCCTGGAATGGGCGTTTTTTTCAGCAATCCAGTATCCGACAGTGTTTAATTCAAAAAGCCGGGGGCAGGTGTGGGTGTAGAAGCTGGTGATCCGGTCTTCTCCCTGCCACAGGTCCTGCATTCCGGTAAGGCTTTCAAATACGAATCGCAAATCACTTTGCGTGGATTCGTGGATTTCCAGGAAGCAGTCCATAACCTTGTCGGGATCATGGGGTTCCGTGACCCGGACCACCTTGCACGGGGAATTATCCAGGTTTTCATAAAATCCGAGGAAAATTTCCGCCCCTTTGCCCTTGCCGTGGGTAAAACAGTCCAGAATGGTCAGCCGGGGACTTTCGGCAAGAGGGCCGAGTTTTTCAAGCAGATTTCGGGGTGAGCGGTCGAAACTGACGTAGATGAAGGGCTTTTCCTGGGCAATCGAGCTTTGCAGGAAATTCAGGGTAAATGTGCCTGCAAGGCTTCCCGCGTCATCGTACCATATGACATTGTCGCCTATTAAGAGACCGCCCAGAATGGGGTCGAGCTCACCCACCCCTGTGGAAACACGAATTCTTTCGGTATTCATAGGGCTTTGCCTCTGAATTTGAGGTTTTTATAAGCGGATTTTATTAAGTGATACTAATGAAATCCCGGGGAGTTGTCAAATCAATTCCATTCGGCGCAATTGCGGGATCAGGCCATTTTTTTGGTAAATCCCCGGTCAGCGGGGGCGGAAAGTTTTTTGTTGTTATTTCAGGGTATTTATTGTGTTATAGCAATTACCGCAAAGCGGATTCCGTCTTTTGAACCTGCTTTGCGATAATATTTTGAATCTCGGGAATGATAGAAGCCGGGCCCCACAATTCACAATGCTCTGATGCCATTATCGCTGGATTCCTTTAGATGTGATGTGAAGCGTCAATCCCATGCCGTTGATGATGCGAAGGATCTTGCCGATCTGAGCGGTTTCTTTGCGCAGGATGCCCAAAAACAGGAAAATGATAGCTGATAAGATTACAGAATACGATGAGGATCAAACGTTGAATCGGAAAGTGATGATATCGCCGTCCTGTACTTGGTAGGTCTTTCCTTCCAGGCGCAGGGTGGCGTTTTTTTTGGCCGCTGCCATTGACCCGGCTTCCATGTAGTCATCATAAGAGATAACTTCTGCCCGGATAAAGCCTTTCTGCATGTCGGAATGTATTACGCCCGCCGCCTCCACCGCGGTGGTGCCGCGCCTTATGGTCCAGGCCCTGACTTCGTCTTCTCCGACCGTAAAAAACGAAATAAGTCCGAGAATATCATAGGAGGCCCGGATAACTCTGTCTGCCGCCGATGCCGCGATATTGAATTCTTCGAGCAGCTCGTCGGCCTCGTCTTTTGTCATTTGGGCAAGTTCGTGTTCTATCTTGCTGCGGATTACCATGCAGGTTTCCTGTGCAGCAGTTTCTGAAAGGGCGGGCAGGGACTCGTCCTCGTCAGCGTTGTTAAACAGCGCCAGTACGGGCTTTGCAGACATCAGGCCGTAGCCGCGTAAAAGCTTTGATTCCGAGAGTTCGGCAAACCGGCGGAGGGGGATTTCCTTGTTTAAAGCATCCCTGCACTGCTCAAGCTGCGCCTTTTCTTCCCTGTCTATTTCCCGGCCCTTTTTGGCCTCGTTTTCCATCCGCTCAAGACGCCTTTGGACAACGTTTGCGTCCATCTGCATCAGCTCCGAATCAAGGAGCATAAAATCGTTTTCCGGGTCTGGCGGCTCGGTGCCGTAAGAAGCAAAATTGCGGACCACGTGGATAAGGGCGTCCGTGTCGCGCACGGCGCGCATGAGCGCTTCATCGGTGCTGCCTGGTTTTTTCTGTTCTCCCAATCCGGGAAGCAGGTATTCCACCTGGGCGTATATGGTTTTCCGGGGCTTATACATACGGCTAAGGGTGTCAACGCGGATGTCAGGCACGTGAACCGTGCCGATCCGGGTTTCGGCCTTGGCCCCGGGCCTTGCGAAATCTTTGGTCAAAGCCTCAAACACCGTGGTTTTTCCTGCTCCGGCAAGTCCTATTATTCCGAGTTTCATTCTGATGCTCCATTGCTGTTTGTAAAGCAGCCGGCATGCCGGGGATCAATATTGAACAACCTGCAGGTGTTTTCCCATGTCACCCGGGCAAGCCGTTGCGGATCGGTGTTTCTTACTTCGGCCAGTTTTAAGAGCACGCTTTTTACAAAAGCCGGCTCATTGCGTCGGGTGCTGTTTTTTTCAGGCGCAGGGGTCAGATAAGGGGCGTCTGTTTCCACCAGCAGCCGGTCTTCGGGTATGTGCGTGGCCATCCTGCGAAGCTTTTCCCCTCTTTGGGAAATTGTTAAAATTCCGGTTATGCCAATGCAGTATCCCATGTCCAGGTATTTTTCCATTTCGCTTTCGGTACCTGAAAAGCAGTGTACCACGCCA
>JAGXLE010000097.1 GCA_018334855.1 Desulfobacterales bacterium
AGAACGTAAGGCTGGCCTCCAGGCTTACCGGCTGGCATCTTGATGTAATAAGTGAAACGCGTTATAATGAAGGTTTGCAGTCCGGGTTCCAGTCCATGATTAATCTGCCGGGCATGGACGAATCACTGGCCAAGCTTTTGTTCGGCAAAGGCTATTTTTCAGTAGAAGATTTAAGCAAGGCGACAGCCGAAGAGCTGGCCCAGGAAATATCGATTTCCGAGCAGGAGGCCCGGCAGCTGATCAAAGAAGCTGCAAATTACCGGGAGACTGAAAAACAGGCTGAAGATGAAGATACGGAGCAAAGCCTTTCCGCCGATGAAGCGGGGCAGGCCGGAGACGATGAAATATCAAACGATACCGATTCCGAGAATCAAGGCGATTAGAAAGAATTGATTGCAAAAACCCCGGCATCGGAACCTGTATCGCCGTCCGAATCAGCGGCGACCGAGGATTTCGGAAACAGCATCCTGGACAATCAAGGGGGATGGATGGCAAAACGCAGAGTATTTGAGCTCGCCAGAGAGCTGAACATGACCAACAAAGAACTTCTGGATGAACTCCAGAAAATTAATGTGGATGTTTCCAGCCATCTGAGCTCTCTGGAAGACGATACCGTCAACCGCATAAAAAATGAAATCTTCGGCCGGGAAAAAAAGGCCGAAGTCGAAGATACGCGGATAAAACCAAACGTGATCCGCAGGCGCAGGAAAGCTGCGCCCGAAGCCCGGACCGGGGCCGCCGAAGAAGCCCGGCAGACAGAAAAACCCGCACCCGAAACACCGGCAGAACCAGAGGCCGCCCAGGAACCATCCGAAGCAGCAGCCCCTGAAACAGAAGGGGAAGCCGCCGAAGAAAAAACAGCCGAAGCCGGGCCTTCCCGGGGCCGGCAAGCCGAAGCCGAAGAACCGGCCGGCAAGCCTGAGCCTTCGGCGGAGCCTTCAAAAGAGGAAATTAAAGCAACCGAACCCGATCAGAAAGCTGCTGTAAAAGAGACCGCGGAGCCGGACAAAAAAGCCGAAAAAGAACAGGAAAAACAGCAGTTGTCCGAACCGGCGGAAAAGGCGGCCGAACCGGAAGAAAAACCGGCTGAAACCGAAAAGAAAAAAACCGGGTCGAAAAAAGAGGCTGCAAAGAAAGAAAAGCCGGCTGCAGAAGAAGAAAAAAAGACCGAAGCCCCTAAAAAAGCCAAAAAGAAAAAGGGCAAAAAAGGAGCACCGGCCAGAATAATAAGCATGCCCGAGGCAGAAGAAAGGCCGCTTGACCTGAAAGCCCCGGAAACCACCGAAGAAGCACCTACGGTTGAGGAGCCGGAGACTAAAAGCCCGGCCCCGGAACCAAAACCGCAGGAAGCCGAGCCTGAAAAGCCGAGGGGAAAAAAGAAAAAACAAGCCGAATCGACCCCCCTGCCCGACCAAGAGCCTGAAAAGGCCAAAAAGCCCGGCAGGAAAAAAACGGGATTTAAGCGCAAGGAAGTAATCGAAGGAGATGCTCTCCAGGATAACCGCTTCGGCCGGGGAAAAAAGGGAAAAAAGAAAGGAAAGCCCGCAAAACCGGCAGCCGAGCAGAGTCCGCAGATTACAACGCCCAAGGCCATAAAGAGGCGCATCAAAATCGACGACACCGTAGTTCTGTCCGATCTGGCCAAGCGGATGGGAGTAAAAGGCAATGAGCTTATCAAGCGCCTGATGGAAATGGGAATGATGGTTACGCTAAACCAGAGCGTTGATTTCGAAACCGCCGAGCTGCTGGCCTCAGAGTATAATTTTGAAGTCGAAAAGGCCTCATTTGAAGAAGAAGCCATCATTCAAAGCGAGCAGGATTCACCGGAGCAGCTCGAAGCCCGTCCGCCGGTGGTCACCATAATGGGCCATGTGGACCACGGGAAAACATCTCTTCTCGATGTCATCCGCCACTCCAAGATCACGGAAAAAGAAGCCGGCGGCATCACCCAGCACATAGGCGCATACAGGGTGCCCTATGAAAACGGAGACATCATTTTTCTCGACACCCCGGGCCACGAGGCCTTTACAGCCATGAGAGCCAGAGGGGCAAAGGTCACCGACCTGGTAATTCTTGTGGTGGCTGCAGACGACGGCGTTATGCCCCAGACCGCAGAGGCTATAGATCACTCCCGGGCGGCCGGTGTTCCGATCATAGTGGCTATAAACAAGATCGACAAGTCGGGCGCCCAACAGGACAGGATTAAACGGGAGCTGGCGGAAAAAGGCCTTGTACCCGAAGAATGGGGCGGCGACACCATATGCGTACCGGTCTCGGCAAAGCAGGAAACCGGCCTTGACGAACTTTTAGAAATGGTGCTTTTGCAGGCCGAAGTCCTGGAACTAAAGGCCAACCCCAACAAACCGGCCAGGGGCTATATCATTGAATCCAAGCTCGAAACCGGACGGGGGCCCGTGGCCACGGTGCTTATACATGAAGGAACCCTGCATACCGGAGAACCGGTTGTATCGGGAATCTATTACGGGAAAATAAGAGCCATGTTCGATGATCTGGGCAAATCAGTCAGAGAGGCGCGGCCTTCGTACCCGGTCGAAATCATTGGACTTACCGGGGTCCCGATGGCGGGAGACGAGCTCGTGGCAGTGGCCGACGAAAAGGATGCCAAGCAGGTCAGCGAACACAGGCAGGAAAAACAGCGGTCCAGGGACTTGACAAAAACCACCCGCATGAGCCTGGAAAGCCTTTATGAAAAAATGAAGGAAGGCGAGATCAAGGACCTTAACCTTATAATAAAGGCCGACGTACAGGGCTCCATAGAGGCGCTCAAGGATTCACTGACCCGGCTGTCAACAGACGAGGTCAGGATTAACGTGGTTCATTCCGCCACAGGAACGATACATGAATCCGATATCTCCCTGGCCGCAGTTTCAAATGCCATCATTCTGGGCTTTAACGTGCGTCCCGCAGGCAAGGTCGCCCACCTGGCCGAGGAAGAAAACGTTGATATCAAGTACTATAACGTGATCTACAACGCCATCAAGGATATAAAGGACGCCATGGTGGGCCTGATGGAGTCGCACTACGAAGAGCGCGTTCTGGGCAGAGCCGAAATCCGGCAGGTTTTCAGCGTGCCGAGCATGGGAGCAGTTGCCGGCTGTATGGTGCTTGAAGGCAAGATTCAGCGCGGACAGCCCATCAGGGTCATCCGGGAGGGAATTGTCATCCATGAAGGCAAAATTGCATCCCTGAAGCGCTACAAGGATGATGTCAGGGAAGTGACCCATAATTATGAGTGCGGCATAGGCGTAGAGAAATTCAACGATATAAAGATCGGCGACATAATCGAATGCTACTGGCTGGAAGAAATAAAACCGGTCATTGAGTAAAAACAATGGTACTAGGTTTTGGCACCATAACTTTTCGCCTTGACGGGTGTCACGGACTCAAAGAAAAACGAAAAATCATAAAGTCGATTATCTCCAGGAGCAAAAACGGCTTTAACGCCGCAATTGCCGAGGTCGACTTCAATGACATACATCAGCGGGCAAAGATAGGTTTCGCCCTGGTGGGCAACGACCGGCGGGCGGTCAATTCACAGATAGACAAACTCCACGAATTTATCTATCGAAACGCTCTTGCCGAAATTATTGATACTGAAACGGAAATTATCAATATATGAAGCCTTACAGCAGAGCCGAAAGGGTCGGAGGACTGATACAGCAGGCCCTTTCAGAAATACTTCAGAAATCCGTAAAGGATCCCCGGCTCAGATCGGTCTCCATAACAGGTGTCAAAATGACGGCGGACCTGAAAATGGCAAGGATATATTTTGTAACTTCCGGCCACTTTTCAACCCGCGAAGAGGCAGACGCCGGATTTCGCAAAGCCCATGGCTATATAAAGCATACGCTTGCCCAGGAGCTGGAACTGCGCTATATGCCGGATATAAGGTTTTTATATGACGACTCCGTGGACTACGCAGTCCATATCAACAGTGTTATCAAGCGCCTGCACAATGAGCATGAATCAGATTATCCAACAAATAACGAAGAGTAAACGGGTACTGCTGGCCACACATATCCATCCCGACGGCGATGCCATCGGCTCTTTGCTGTCTATGGGCCTTGCACTGGAGGAGATCAAAAAAAAGGTCCAATTATACAACGAAAGCGTGCTGCCGGCCGTATACAACTTTCTGCCCTCCATTCACCGCATCAAAGACGATGCCGGAGACTTGGAAATCTATGATACGGTGATAATCCTGGACTGTTCAGACCTGCAGCGCGTGGGCAACGCTGCCGGGGCCATAAGCCGCATTCCCACGATCATAAATATCGATCATCATGCAACCAACAGCCGATTCGGCAATTACCAGTTTATTGATCCCAAGGCCTCGGCTACAACGGAACTAATTTACCGCCTGATAACGGCCATGGAAATCCCGGTGACAACGGCGGTAGCCTATGCCATCTATACCGGGATCATGGCTGATACCGGTTCTTTCAGGTTTTCAAACACAACCCAGGAGGCCTTTAAAATATGTCACGAAATGGTCCGCCACGGCGCCGATCCTCACAAGGTGGCCCAGCACGTCTATGAAACCATCTCGCTTAAACGGGTCAAACTGCTCAATATGTTATTTGACACCATAGAAGTCTCTGAAAACGGAAAACTCTCGATTATGACATTGACCCAGAACATGCTGCATGCTACCGGCACTTCAATAACCGATGTCAACGGCCTGATAAATTATGCAAGGCGCATTGAAAACGTAAAGGTCGCCGCCCTTCTCTATGAGCGGGCCAGCGGCAGACAGTTGAGATCGCCCAACGGCAGCGCCTTTCACGTAAGCCTGAGATCAGACGGATCTGTAAACGTGGCCAATATAGCAACGGCTTTTGGGGGTGGAGGCCACAGGAGCGCGGCTGGTTTTGATACCCTGGGCACGCTTCCGGAATTGAAAAATGAGCTGTATTCAATTTCGGATCATTTATAACCGGTATGAACTGCATGGATCATGCTTCAAGAAAACCCGGCAGCAGGAAGCCGGCCGGAAAGCAAGCTGCACTGGAAAGCGGCGTTATTGTCGTGGACAAGCCCGAGGGCGAAACTTCTGCGGCCGTGGTCAACCGGTTAAAGCGTCTTTCGGGCATATACAAGGCAGGGCACACCGGCACGCTGGACCCCTTCGCCACCGGCGTGCTTATTTGCCCTGTCAACCGTGCGACGCGCCTGTCGCGTTTTTTTCTCCGGGGGAGAAAAAAATACAATGCCGTGCTGCGGCTGGGCGCTGAAACAGATACGCTGGACAGAACCGGAGAGATAACGGCAGAGCACAGGATCCCGGATCTTTCCGAAGAAGAGATCCGGCGGATCATAAAAGGATATACAGGCCGTATCGAGCAGGTGCCGCCAGCCTATTCGGCCCTGAAGCACAACGGCGTACCGCTTTACAAGTATGCCAGAAAAGGAAAGCCGGTTTACAAACCGGCCCGGACAGTTGAAATTTATGAGATCTCTGTCAAGAATATTGATCTGCCGGAGATAAGCATTGAGGTTTCCTGCAGCGGGGGGACTTATATAAGAACCCTTTGCTCAGATATCGGCAGGTCGCTGGGATGCGGCGGATATTTAAATGAACTGGTTCGGATTGAAAGCTGCGGGTTTGGCATTGACGAGGCGGCCTCGCTGTCGAGCCTTGAGGCGGTCGGGACTGCCGGGGAGCTGCAGCGGTTTGTCATTCCCATGGCAGAGGCGCTGCGCGGCATGCAGGCACATGTGGCAGGCCCGGAGCTTACCGAAAAAATCCGGTTCGGCAGGCCGGTTTCCGAAGCTGATCTTGGAGGAAAGACAGCGGGGCCGGAGAATGAAAACAGCGCCTTTGTAAAAATTGTTGACAATAATAACCGCCTGCTTGCGGTTATTGAAAAAGAGAAAGACAAATTTGAATATTCTTATTGTTGTGTCTTTCAATCAGGCTGAGACTTATGATATAAAACAGAAATTCAAATATTGATTAAAGGGTTTTAAATAATTCCTCC
>JAGXLE010000098.1 GCA_018334855.1 Desulfobacterales bacterium
ATTCTTCAGAATTGCAGGAAACCGAAATAGATGTTAAGGAGGGCCCCCAGAAATCATACAGCCGGCAGCCGTACGCTGACTCAATGTTCTTTTTGACTTCCGGAATGCCCGGTCCTAGTTCGCCGGTCGCAAGCAAGCATTTAAAGCCCAGATCTCTGGGATCAATGTTTAACTGTTTCTTGAAAAGTTCGACAAAGTAAAGAAGGATTGTCGGGCCGGTCCAGCAGAAGGTGGGGCGCGTCCACTTGACAAGCTCAAGGGCCGGCTGGGTTCCCAGGCGAATGTCAATGTCCAGCGGCAGAATCCCCGCCCGGCGAAGACCCGGAAGAATGGCTGAGGTGGCATATACGCCCAGCGGAAAAAGAAAAAAAGCACGGTCCCCCGGCCCCAGACCTAAAACTTCGTGCATCCATGCAATTGATTGACTGGATTCTTCAAGATCCTCGCGGGTCATTGAATAGGGATAGGTGGGATGGCCCGTGGTGCCAGAAGTGCCGCCGGTGCTGATAATATTTGCCGGATCGCAACAGACATGAAGACCGAAAAAGTGCCCGTACTTCTCAAGGGAATCTTCCATGCTCTGCCGCTCCGCGTCCTTGTCCATCATAACCGGTAGCTTGCGAAGGTCTTCAATGGTGCGAATATCCTCGGGTCTGGCACCGCACTCTTTGAATTTAGGCTGATAAAATTCAGGCGAGTTGTCATACATGTAGCGCACATGCCGACGCAAAAGAGCTTCCTTGTGCTCTTTGTGCTCCTCGGCAGTCATCCAGTTCAATTTTTCCGGATAAAGGCGCAATTTACCGAGCATGGCAGATTCTCCTTTTAAATGGTCAGGAAATTTTTAAAGAAAGGTTTACATACCAAATGCTTAAGGTAATGAAGCTTATCATGCAGACTGTCCCCTATGTCGTCGGGAGTTCGGGTCCAGGAACTTTCTTTTGATGTTACGATACGTATCAAGGTGTGAATTGTATGTAAAGTTTTTATTATCCCTTGATCTTTATAACCTTACAACGCAATATATATGTTAGCGTCGGCTTTAAGAAGCTTTTTCGCCTATGGGATAGGGATGCCCTATGATTTCTAAGCTGTATCCATTTAATCAGCAAGAGCAGCTTCTCGGCATTAAATACACGCATTAGCAAAACCGGTTTGCCCGATTCATCGTGAAATATATCCGGCTCAAATAATTTGGAAATCTGTCCAACAGTTGCGGGTCATCTGCAATGGAAGTTATTACCGGGGACGCCGCTGCCCGGATGACCGACGTCAGATCAAACGCTGGAAGGCCATGACTCGGCATATCGCCCAGATCCGAAAACACTGCCGACCGGGGGACTTACAATGCCGGACCCGACAGCGCCAGGCGCTTCTCAACTGGGCCTATGACAGCCGCGAAATTTAGCTTCGAACAGATGAAATGCAGTCGGATGGCTGTCCGGATTACAATGTATAGATCCGTTTTCCTGTTAAAGGTTTCAATTTTTTTACACGTATATATTTGTTTTATTATTTAAAATGTATATTTTGGAATTTATATAACATCAAAATAAAGAATCAAGCAGAAGGAATATGAACAATGATGTACGATTTTAATTCGACAGAAGTTTTCAAGGTGGCAATTAGAATTGAGGAAAACGGGGCAAAATTTTACAGAAGAGCGGCTGAACTGCAGACGGATCCGAAAAATAAAAAATTCCTTGAAAAATTGGCAGCCATGGAAGACACTCATAAGTCAACGTTTACAAAAATGAGCAGCAATCTGGCGGAAGAGGAAAAAACCCAGCAGGTCTTTGATCCTGAAGGGGAAGCAGAAATGTATCTGGCAGCCATGGCCGATACCCATGGCGGAGAAGGCACCCCCTCGGCCGCGGAAGCACTTACCGGCAGTGAGACAATGGAAGAGATTCTCAAAATCGCCATCGGACTGGAAAAGGAATCGATTCTGTTTTATCTGGGTGTAAAAGATCTGGTGCCACCAAAATTGGGGCAGGACAAGGTGGATGCGATCATTGAAGAAGAGCGCCGGCATGTGATTCAGCTAAATGGATTTCTTAAAAAAATGAAATCCGCATAAAAAATAATGGATGCCATGGCTTCCTGCAGAGCGTAAAAAACGGAGCGGGTATTTTTTGGGATCTGAATGAATAAGCGGCATGCCGTGATTTATTTTACAACTTCAATCATTTTAAAATATCTTTATGCGGGACGATATTAAAGCTCTTATCCGGAACAAACGGCATTGCGTCCTGGCCACGGCCGTCGACGGCCTGCCGTACTGTTCCCTGATGGCCTATGCCACCGAAAAGGATTGCACCCGGTTTATCATGGTAACCCACCGCCAAACACGAAAATTTCAAAACATCAGCCGCAATCCCCGGGTCAGCCTGCTCATTGATTCCCGGGAAACCC
Organism: Desulfobacterales bacterium; assembly: GCA_018334855.1. Taxonomy (GTDB): domain Bacteria; phylum Desulfobacterota; class Desulfobacteria; order Desulfobacterales; family Desulfosalsimonadaceae; genus Desulfosalsimonas. The sequence continues at coordinate 2,416 of JAGXLE010000098.1, forward strand.
ATAGGCCACAGGCCCTGACCATCGAAGGCAGCGGAGAGGAAATTATAGCTGAAGCCGACAAAGAGGCAGCGGCCGAGCTGCTGTTGTCCAGCCATCCCGGACTGGCCTCGTTTATTCGGCACCCGGATTCGGTCTTTGTCCGCATTACAGCCGACAGCGCAGTTTTTTTAAACGGCCTGACAGATGCCTACCGTGAGCAGATTGAATGAGAAAGCCGCAAAGCAAAAGAATTTTTCTCAGTCCTGTTTCTTTTGGACAAAAATCATATCAAATCCTATATTAATTAAGATATTTATTAGGTGGTAATAATGTCTCTTTAATGAAAGAGGAAGAAATGAAACCAAACTCCCCGCCCCGTATCCTGCTTACCGGCGCAAACGGCTTTATCGGCAAGCGGCTGCTTTATAGACTTGATGCCATGGGCTATTCTGTTCGTTGCATGGTGCGGTCGCCTGAAAAACTGAATCTTGCCTTTCCTCTGGAAAACGAACCAGAGGTGGTTGCCGGTGATCTCCTGGATCCAGCATCATTGAAAAACGCTCTGCATGGAATTGATACGGCCTATTATCTTGTCCATTCAATGGGCGGCAAAAATCTTCGGGAGAGGAAAGCCTTTGAAGAGCGTGACCGGGTGGCCGCACGGAACTTTGTCAATGCGGCCGACCAATCCGGGCTGTCCAGGTTGATTTATCTGGGAGGCTTGGGAGAGGCCACCGACAACATCTCCCCCCACCTCTCCAGCAGACAGGAGGTGGGAAAAATCCTTGCTTCCGGCAATGCCGCCGCAACCATCCTAAGAGCCGCCGTGATTATTGGGGCTGGCGGTGCTGGATTTGAAATTATGCGATACCTGGTTGAACGCCTTCCTGTAATGCTCTGTCCAAAATGGATTTATACGCAATCCCAGCCCATTGCCGTTGAAAATGTATTGGACTACCTCGCCGGCTGCCTTAAAACCCCTGAGACAACCGGTGCCACATTTGATATCGGCGGACCTGAGGTGCTCAGCTACGCAGACCTGATGAGAAAGTATGCGCGTGTGAGAGGATTGAAGCGATATATTATCGGGGTTCCCTTTTTCAACATGATTTTGTCAACCTACTGGGTAGCCCTGATTACGCCGGTGCCGTCCGGCATTGTTTTCCCGCTGGCCGAGGGTCTGCGAACACCTGCTGTATGCCGGGAAAAACGGATTATTGATTTGGTTCCATTGCAGCTTGTCGACATGGAACAGGCAATCTGTAACGCGCTTGCAGAAGAAGAAAATGGTCCGGGCCAATTGATTTCCCAACAAGCCTGTTTTTTATCGGAATAACATTTTGCGGGCTGTCTCGCCATGATAATCCGGGAATCGGTCACCATACGGGCACCTATGGAAAGTGTCTGGGACGTTTTTTCAAGGATTGAAACCTGGGCCGACTGGAACCCGGTCTGCCGGCAATGCAGGTTTGAAACCGGAGCTCGCCTCGCGGTGGGCAATTGTCTGTCGTTTGAGCTCAATTTGTTACGTTTTCCTATCCGGATTGTAACGGAGATAAAAAGTTATGAAAAAGGGCGCTCCGTTACCTGGGTGGGTTCAAAATGGGGAGTTAAAGCGGAACATACATTTACTTTTGAGCCAGTCGGAGAAAAGGTGAGACTCGAGAGCATCGAAAACTTTTCCGGCCCGATGCTAATTCCGGCAAAACTTATTGGCATTCCCAAACGCCTTCACAAACTGAACCGGCACTTGCTTGTAGCCATTCAAAAAGAAGCTGAAAAATAGAGGATCGTTTTTTTCACCCAGTTTGCTGCATGATGATTGGGCCATGGCGCCGGGCAGTATTTTTGGGCAAGCTAAAATTTGCACATCGGATCTGCTATATTATTCTTATTTAAAATGGGTTGGTTCGGTATCATGAATTAAGCACAACGGAGTTGGAAGGAAAACTTGACCGCATGCTCGGCCTTTCATAGGAAGAAAAACTTGTATTGCAACAGCAAATGTTTTGAAAACCTAAAAAATAATGCTCTTTTAATTAGTCCCCCAACCAACAAGCTTTAAGGAAACTTTTTCATGGCACAGTCCCGATGCCCGTTTTGCGGCTGCGAACAGTTTTATGTAAAAGACCCTGATGACGAATACGAAATATTCGAATTTGAATGCCGGGATGGCCAGGTATGTTTTGATAAAGGGGTGAGTGCCGATGATTGCCCGGAAATCAGGGAAGATATGGAAGTGTTTTGCAATACTTGTGCGTGGCACGATAAGTTTAATAAGCTCAAATAAACCGCTGATCAACGGTGCAGAAAACTTGCCACGGAATGCTTTATTTCCGGGCTTCCTGAAATTTGCACCTTGCTCCTGGCTGGACTCGATAATACTCGCTATGTATGCTGGAGCCCAATGTCAAGACGGTCTTTTCCGTTGGTTTTAGGTATAAGTATTCGGAACAGGGTTGCCCGAGCTGAGCGGAACCCCTACATAGCTCAAGTGAAGCGAGAGCAACCTTGCCAAAAAGGCCCTGCAATTGACGGTTGTATTAACAATCGGATTACACACTCCGGCTATTCCCGGCAGCAATGCGAATCCCGGGCCAGAGAGGACTGTCAGAATCAAGGTGCAGACTTGACGGGAGGCTGCACTTGAGAAAGTCCTGGCAAGTTATGGTTGCCTTTTCATATTCCCCCATTGAAATCATTTATGGACTTATATTCATAACTCCACTTCCTGAGCAAAACTGCAAAAAATTACCCCCGATTTATGAATTTCCATCCAATACTTTTCGAACCGCTTCCGCTATATCCTTTTTGGTAACCGGCTTCATCAAAAAACCCTCGATTCCGAGCTCCTTTCTTTGCTGGTCATTTATCTTTTCGCTGAATCCCGTGCATAAGATTACCGGAATATCAGGGCGTATTTCCTTTACCTTCAAAGCAAGCCTGTCTCCTGTCATGTTCGGCATTGTGATATCCGTGACAAGGAGATCGAATTTGTAGGGATTCGCGCGAAAGACTTCCAGAGCTTCCACGCTGCTGGTTCTGGAGGTGACATGGTATCCCAGGGTTTCAAGGATTTGCTGCTGCATATCAATTATCGGCTTTTCATCCTCCGCTAAAAGAATGCTTTCCGTCCCTGTGGGCAGTTCTTTATCAACTTGCCCGGTTGAAATATCCCGGCTTCTTTCCTGCTCAGCAAATGGAAAATAAACGTGAAAGGTGCTTCCTTTTCCCGGTTCACTGTAAACCGTAATATGACCGCTGTGACTCTTTACAATGCCGTGGACCACGGAAAGCCCCAGCCCGGTGCCAGTGCCCGTTTCGCTGGTGGTAAAATAGGGCTCGAAAATTTTGTCAAAATATTGCTCCGAAATCCCGCATCCTGTATCGCTTACGGAGATTCGCACATAATTTCCAGGGGCCATCTCC
>JAGXLE010000099.1 GCA_018334855.1 Desulfobacterales bacterium
TCCGGGTTCTCAGATCTATCCGGGGAGAACCGTACCGCTATTGAGGAAAAAATCGACAAATTGAGCCGGGAACTCGAGGACGTAGAGCAGGGGACGCCCCGGCAGCTTTCCCAGCAAGACGTCTCCCACATAAAGTCGGGGCTTTCCATCGGGGGAAGTGCGCCTGAAATAAGCGACAGCGCCAAGGCTTTCAAAGAGCTGGGGCTTTATAAAGAAGCTCTGGCAGAATATAAAAAGCTTTTCGATACTGACTACCCTGTTGATAATTTTTATTCAGATGTGCTTGACTGCCTCTTTGCACTTTTTCCCCCGTCGCAGGTGATAGAAGAGATAGACGAGATAGCTTCCGGGAAAAAGATCGATGACAAGACCCTTGCCTCCATGAAATACGAACTCGGGCTGGCACTGGAAAACATGGATTACAAGGAGCTTGCGGTTGAATGCTATAAATCGGTCCAGAACATAGATCCGGTTTATCCCAAAATAAAGGAAAAAATAGAGGCAGTTGAGCCGGGACGGCGTTATGAATCCCGCTACGACTACCTGCTGCGCAATAATATTGTTACCACCGACCAGCTGCAAAAAGCGCTGGCAATGTCGAAGAAAATGAAAAAAAGCGTTGAGCAGGTATTAATGGACCAGTTCAAGGTGCCCAAGGAGGAAATAGGAAACTCGCTTTCAGCCTATTACAACTGCCCCTTTAAAACCTATGACTCCAAAATGGAAGTGCCCTATGAGCTTTTGACCAACCTGAAAAAGCCATTTCTGCTCCAGGATTTGTGGGTGCCGCTGCACTGGGAGATCGATCATATTGAAATTTTACTCGATGACCCCAAGGACCTTCGCAAGATGGATCATGCAAAGGCCCTGTTCAACACCAATAAGTTCACTTTTTCGGTCGGCATCAGGGAAGATATAGAAGCCATTATCAACCATTTTTTTGCAGAGAAAAAATCATCTTCAAAAGCGGCAAAAGATTCCCCTGCTGCAGGGATGGATTTTGATGAGCTTCCTGAGATTGAGTTCGAGGAGGAGGAAGAAGAAGACGAGGATATAGACGCCTACACAGAGGCCTCCGGCAAAGTGGTCCGCCTGGTGGACCAGGCCCTGATAACGGCTTTCCGGAGAAATGCTTCTGATATTCATGTAGAGCCGTCCTCGATTTCCAAAAAAACGAAAATACGCTTCCGCATTGACGGAGTCTGTCAGGATTTCCTGGAGATTCCCAACACCTTTGCAAATGCGGTGCTCTCCCGCATAAAGATCATGGCAGGGCTTGATATCGCGGAAAGGCGCATGCCCCAGGACGGTAAAATCAAGTTCAAACGCCGCGGACTGCCGCAGTTTGAGCTGCGCGTGGCAACCATGCCGACAGCCGGCGGTTTTGAAGATGCTGTTTTGCGTATCCTTACCACCGCCGGTGCCATGAACCTTGATGAAATGGGCATGACAGAACGGAATCTGAGGGTACTGAGAAAATCGATATCAAAGCCTTACGGGCTTGTACTGTGCGTGGGGCCGACCGGTTCGGGTAAAACCACCACCCTGCATTCCGCCCTCTACCAGATAAACACCCCCGAGAGAAAGATATGGACGGCCGAAGATCCCGTGGAAATCACCCAGGACGGACTCAGGCAGGTCGAGGTGCACAAGAAAATCGGGCTTGATTTTGCGCGGATCATGCGCTCATTTCTGCGCGCAGACCCGGATGTGATCATGGTGGGTGAGATGAGGGACTACGAGACCGCTTCAATAGGTGTTGAAGCCTCCCTGACAGGCCATCTGGTCTTTTCCACCCTGCATACCAACAGCGCCCCGGAAACCGTAACCCGTCTTCTGGACATGGGCTTAAACCCCCTGAATTTTTCTGATGCATTTATCTGCGTGCTTGCCCAGCGTCTCCTGCGGCGGCTGTGTAAAAACTGCAGGCAGGAATATAATCCCACAAAAGAAGAATTCGATGAGATAGTAGAGATTTACGGCCCCGAGGCCTTTGAGAACACAGGTATCACCTACTCTCCGGACTTAAAGCTTTATTCGCCAAAAGGCTGCGATGAGTGCGGCGGTACAGGCTACAAGGGGCGCATGGGTATCCACGAGCTCATGGACGGTACAAAGGAAATAAAGCGCATGATCAAGAAACAGGCCAGCGCGGAAGAACTGTTTTACCAGGCAAGCAGTGAAGGCATGACTACTCTTGTCCAGGACGGGCTGTCGAAAATGTTTCAGGGCCTGACCGATATTACCGAGGTCCGGCGGGTCTGCCTTATCTGATAAGAGTCTGCACAGGGATACCGGCCTGTTGTTTGAATCTTTTAAAATGAGTTTTCGGCAACTGTTCAGGCGTTTTTTTGCCCCGACCCGGTCCGGGGAGCATGCCGGGGCCGGTGAGCAAAGTTTGGAGCAGCGCTCATTTTACAGGTACTCAGTAGAGTTTCCGGTTGTGGTTTCCGGAAATGATTCAGATAAACAGCCGTTTACGGAAAAAAGTGTTCTGCAGGACGTTTCCGCAAGCGGCGCCATGTTTCTTTCAGGCTTTCCGCGTCGGTATCACCCCGGCCAGATACTTCAGATCTCGATTTTGCTTAACCCCGCAGACGATGTTCGTGCGCGTATAAAAAACGAGGCAACCGTGGTGCGGGTTGATCAGCCCGCCGGGGATGCTTCGGATTCCGCCGGCAAGATTTGGGGTGTTGCCGTTGAGTTCCATTCTTCTTTTGATTTTGAACGCATTGATCCCGATCAAAACGGGGAGAGTGGATGAGCAGGCGCCGAAGAAGAGACTATACCACGTTTTCAGGCAAACTTCCGGTAGCCCTTGCCATGATGGGAATCATTCCCTGCCTGCTTATCGTCTATTTTTTTCTCCATGAAAAAATCAGTCTGACCCAGGGCATGCTTTTGTTTGTCCCCCTGGCCTTGTTTTCCATGCTTGCAGGCTTTTTTCTGGTAAGGCGTTCGGCCAACCAGCTTTATTATCTGAGCAAAGAGACCGGCAGACTGCAGTCCGGCAAAAGAGACGATCCCATCACGATAAGTTCAGACCGCGAATTAAACGAGATTGCCGAGCATTTCAACTCTCTTTACAGCAGGCTTGAGGAGATGAACCGCAAGAACCAGGAGCAGGCCACCCAGCTTATGGTTTATGCCCGGGACCTGTCTTTATCCTATCAGCGCAGCAAGCAGGAAGAAGAGTTGAGAAACCGGCTGAGCCGTTATGTGGGCAATAACCTGGTCGAAAAGCTGATTAATCTTAAAGACGGAGTTTTTCTGGAAACAGAAAGGCGCAATGTCACGGTTTTATTTGCCGATATCCGCTCTTTTACCACCATTGCGGAGCGCATGGATGCAGAAGATGTTGTAAAACTGCTAAACGAGTATTTCAGCGTAATGGTGGAGATAATATTCGACAAAGGCGGCCTGCTTGACAAATTTGTGGGCGACCAGCTAATCGCCGTATTCGGCTTGGTGGAAACCGGGATAAACGCTTCTGAAAACGCCGTGCAATCGGCTATTGAAATGCAGGCGGCTGCCGCGGAAATGATGGAAAAACGCAGGCAGGCCGGCCTGGAATATTTCGAAGTGGGTATCGGTATAAACACGGGAAACGCAATTATCGGCAATATCGGATCTGCCAACCGAATGGATTATACAGTGATAGGAGACTGCGTAAATGTCGCGGCCCGCTTAGAAGAAATGGCAAAAGGCGGTGAAATCATTATCGGGGAGCAGACATATCTGGAGACAACGGGTGCCTTTGAGTTTGAATGCCGCGGAGAGGTATTTGTCAAAAACAAGCTGGAACCGGTTGTCTGCTATACAGTTCTTTCTTCCTGATCCGCAGGATTTTCCGTAAGGGCCCGTGCAAAAAGCAGGTAGCCGGTATGCCCTACCATACGATCTTCGGGCCGGAAGCGCGAGGGATTGGTTTTGTAGGTGCGCAGGAAAATTTCCGCGGCTTCTAAAATCAGAAAGGGATAGTCACGCAGGGCCCACAAAAGCCGGCTCATCTGGTTGGCGGTGGGCAGCAGGACCCCAAGGTGCCCGCCGGGCTTAAGGGCTGAATAGACCGGCCCCAGTGCTTCCGAGGGGTCGCGCACATCCAGGAAAAATGCGTCAAGCCCCGTTTCGGAGATGCCATCTTCAACCGCCCGGGTATATAGCCTCACGTTTTCAAACTCTTCTTCAGGCTGCAGATTTTTGCGGATTCTGTCTGCAAGCTGGGCGTTTTTTTCATAGGTGTAGATGCGGCCCCGCTCTCCCACCGCCTTAGACATCAGCAGTGTCATGCCGCCCGAGCCGGTTCCTGCCTCGCCCACGAATTTGCCGGGAAAAATATCGAGTCTCAGCAAAATATAGCCGGCATCCTTGGGATAGATGATCTGGGTATCGCGCTTGATGCCGTGCATGACATGATCGCAGCTGTCGCATTCCAGCACGTAATATTTTTTCCCGTTGGCCCGGAAGATCCCGCCTACGCCCGTTTTGCCAATTTCCTGTATTGATATGTTTCCCGTGGGCAAATTTACCGTTTCCGTGCCCCGGGTATTAACCACGCGCCTGAATTTCCTGTTGTCCGTAATAACTATTCTGGGCGGAAGATTTTCTGTCATATCCTTTCCGTCCTGCACCGCCTGATTATACCGGGTTCCGGCCGGATTGCAGAAGCCGGCGGTTGCGTTTGTCCACTTCGTCCTGCAGAGCCTCCATCTCTTCTGGCCTCATCTCCCTGAAGCGTTTCTGAGCCCGGAGATAATCATTGACCGGGATCGGATCCTTTGGAACAACCGTTTGCTTTACCTCGCCGTTTTCCTCCAGCTCCAGCAGAGGAAAAACCCCGGATTTAACAGCCATGCGGGCGACCTTGAGGGCGTCCTGCGAATCTATCCTCCACCCGGGCGGGCAGACAGAAAGCAGGTGAATAAAGCGAAAGCCCTTTTTAGCAGAAGCCTTGGCGAGCTTGGCGTAAAAATCTTCCGGATGGCCGATCGAGGCTGTCGCCAGATAAGCGGGATGGTGACTTTTGATTATTCCGAATATATCCTTTTTGCTAAAATCCATCTCCTTGCCGCCGGGGGTGGTCGAGGTCCAGGCCCCACAGGGCGTGGCAGATGACTGCTGGATGCCCGTATTCATATAGGCCTCATTGTCGTAGCAGACATACAGAAAGTCCTCTTTTCGATCTGCCGCCCCTGACAAAGCCTGCAGGCCGATGTCAAAAGTGCCCCCGTCGCCGGCCCATACCATAACAGTTACGTTTTCTCTGCCCTGGGCGATAAGAGCCCGCCGCACACCGGATGCGCAGGCCGCGGCCGTGGCAAAAGGAACGTGGAGTATGGGCACCGACAGTGCAGTTGTGGGAAAGATACCGGCGATAATCGACCAGCAGCTTGCCGGAATTATCACAACGGTATCCTCGCCAAGGGCCTTTAAGGTATGGCGCATGGAAAGTGAGGCCCCGCAGCCGGGGCAGGCCATGTGGCCGCTGTGCATATATTCCATTCTTGTCACTACGTTCCACAGCATGGTTTTCTGCTCCTGCTTTTTTTCGGGTAAGTGCCCGTTGTTTTAAATGCTTCCGATTTTAGCTCCTAAAACCAGTTGCTGGTTTCTTCTGAAAGCTCATCGGCCTGGTTGACGACTTCCTCGACGGTTTCAGGAAAAACCTCTTTGCCGCCCAGGCTTATAACCACGTCATAAACGGCCGGCCGGTTTTGCAGATGATAGAAGGCCGCCCTTAGTTCCTGGGACAATGTGCCGCCCGCACCGTATGATACGGCCCGGTTAAAAACAAGCACTCTTTTAGATGAGCCAAGCGTTTCT
>JAGXLE010000100.1:0-2043 GCA_018334855.1 Desulfobacterales bacterium
TCCTCTCTCCAGGAGCCTCTTTACGCCTCAATTTCCGCTCGGAAATCCGCTTTTCCGCACCGCCGTCAGGGCAACAAAGTGCAGTTTCGACAGAGCGCAAAAAGAGTTTCCGTCTCCGGCCTCAGCGGCCCGAACCTGTGATATTTTTATTTCAGCCCGATTTAATATAGCAAAATTCATACCAATTCCGACCTGATCTTAACACATTAAAATCATTGTTTATTACATCATCCAACCTGATTTAATATTCTTTGGAACAACAATTTTGTCAAATCACTTTTAAAAAATTTACAAATTTGTATAATTTACATCAAAAACCCGCCGGAGAGGCAAATCAGTCACGTCTTCTCCCTCAAAAGCAACTGCCGCGGCATAACCGGCTCGCAAACAGAGCGGGCGAATCGTCCATCTCTCTGCATCAGGAACGGCTCTATCCAGAATCCTGCAGCCGCCCCCCTCATCCAGCCACACCTCCACGCTCTCCAGCCGGCCTATTCCTTCCCCCGTGGCTTTCAAGTAAGCCTCCTTTATTGTCCAATACCGGAAAAAAAGCTCCGGACGAACTTTTCCGGATTCGGCTGACATGGCCCGGGCCTCGCGGAAAGAAAAAAAACGCCGGGCGATTCTGTCCGTATCTCTTCTGCCGTCTATTCTCTCCACATCCACCCCGATTCGCCTGTTGACGGCCAGCCCGAACAATGCCACCCCGTGTGAATGGGAAAGATTGAAACATAGAGCTCGTTGCATGCCGGAATTTTCAAGACACGGCTTTCCCGTCTCTTGGCTGGCAATAGCCACATCACCCGGGGCTATTGCCAGACAGGAGCCCAGAAGAAGACGCAGCATTGCCCGGGCAGCCACAAACCGCCGCCTGTGCACTGAATAAACAAACCGGCCGGCCCGCTCCTGCTCCTTTGCGGACAACAGGGCGGAGAGTTTCCGCAGCCGGTCTTCTGAGACATCAAGCTCCTCCCACCAGAGATGGACGGAACCGGAGTCGATAAGACACTTCACTTTTTTCTCCCGGAATCAATCAGGCTTGAAAAACCGGAAAAACCTGCCCGCTACTCCCCGTATTCAGGGATTATCCACAAATGGGAATACCAGAACCACCTGGAACCGTCTTCGGACGAGGCAGTGACAGTATACAGGGTTCTTCTTGAGGCGAGTTTATCCGTGGAGCTGACACGTATCACCAGCCGGTCTTTTTTTCGGGTATGCTCGATCGAACAATTCCGCTTTCCGCCAACAAAACACTGCAGGCCTTCAGAATAGATTTCGCTGTTTTTCACGGTCAATTCCAGCTTCGGCGGATTTTGTCCTGAAACCACCACGGGATCAGAAGGCTCTGCCTTTACAACCCGCAGCGGATTCATCCGGAGTTTTTCCGCAAAATCTTCAGGCTTTCCGTAGTTTAGATTCATGGGAAAACGGGGCAGTGCGAACTGGTTGCTCTCTGTGCATATAACACCCGATTTCTGGGCCGCAGCCGCCCGGTAACCATGCTTTTTCAGCACCTCTGTCATCTCCGGATTATACTCGCCAAAAGGATAGGCGTACAAATCCGGAACCCCGCCCAGGTGCTGCTCAAACAGTTTATGGGATTTCTTTAAATCCTCTTCAAATTTTTCCGCGATCTTACCTTTCGGATGATTTAAAAAATACTCGTGGGAGTGGGAATGGTTGCCGATTTCAAACCCTTTTTTCTGAAGCTCGGCAATCTGTCCCCAGGTAAGATAATTGCCCCCGCCCACGTGGCTTGTGGGGACAAAAATTGTCGCCCTGTATCCGTATTTGTCCAGAAGCGGTACCGCGTTTTCCCGGATAGAGCGGTATCCGTCATCTATGGTTATCACGGCGGTTTTTTCAGGCAATCGATCCTCTGAATAAAGCAAATCCAGGGCGTTTCCGAGAGTCATCACGGAATAGTCATTTTTTTCCAGGTATTTCAGGTGCTCTTTGAACTGTTTGTCGGAAACACTTGTTGAGGGGTACTGATCCTGCTTTCCGAAATGATGATAAATAAACGCATTGATCGTGCCC
>JAGXLE010000100.1:2576-5796 GCA_018334855.1 Desulfobacterales bacterium
AAAACAGCCCCGCAAAAGCTGATATCCGGAAAACCGGGAAAAAAGAAACCGAAACAGAGCCCATACCTGATGACATCAACAAAAAATTACCCGATTTTTCAAAATATACTGACATACAAAAGAAAAAAACAGAATTTTTCAATTTTCTTCGCCCTATCGTCCGGATGGAAAACCGCAAGGTTGTAAAAGAAAGGGCATTTGTCCTTTTGGCATGGAAGAAATTTAAAAACGGAAAAGAAATCACCCCTGAAGAAATCAAACGCCTCAACCGGCTTGCCGGAAAATACCGGGTAAAAAAGAAATTTTCGGAAGGAACCGAATTTTTCAGAAAAATGCTGATCCATATAGATAAAATCCCGGTTGATCTTGCATTGATACAGGCGGCAAAAGAATCGGGCTGGGGAACTTCCTATTTTGCCCAAAAAGGCAACAACCTGTTCGGCCAGTGGTGCTTTACCAAAGGATGCGGCCTTGTTCCGCGGGGACGGCCGGAAGGGGCCACCTATGAAGTCAAGGCTTTTGACAATGTTACCGATTCGGTCCGCGCTTATATATTAAATCTAAATTCTCATCCAGCCTACAGGGAACTAAGATTGCAGCGTTACCGGATGCGTCTGGCAGGCGGCGAGCCCGACGGTCATTACATGGCAAAGGGGCTGGAACAATATTCCGCAATAGGCATGAAATACGTGGAAACCGTCCAGCAGATGATCAGAGGCAACCGGAAATTCATGGGAATTCACGGCTCTGTAAAAGACACTTAAGAAACATATGAAGTCAGCAACCACACCGTGGCTGCTGACTTCATTATACGGGTTCAGGCCCATTCCTTCCGGGTCACGGAACCCAGGAAGGCTTGCTTAATTTGCCATCTGGTTAATCTTTTCCCTGAGTTCAGGATCGCTCTGCGCGGCGCTGCTGATATTGTTGTATTCCCGAATGGTTAATCCTTCTTCTTTTATGGACTGAACCATTTGCCTGGAATATTTGTCCTGGAGCTGGGAGGCTTTCTTCTGATCCTCCACCTGTTTCAGCTCCTCGGAATATTCTTTCCGGATCTGATCAACCTTGCTTTTGGCGTCGGCGAATTTTTCAAGCTCCTTTTCACTGAAATCTGCAGATCGCCGCTGTTGATGCTGCTGTTCTTTGCCTTTATATCCGCTCTGCCCCCCGGAATCCTGCGCTGCCAGCGGCGGTGCAGCCGCCAGAAAACAAAGGGCGATGATTGGGGTAAGAACTTTCCAGAGAATCATTTTTTTGTGCATGGTTTTTGCTTTCATTTTTTACTGCCTCCTTTTAGTTTACGGGGTTAATTGTCAAGATGACACATATTCACATTCTCTGTTTCCGGAATTGCATCTTGTATGCCAAAAAAATTCAAAACCCTGCACCACTATAACCTTTTGATTTTAATATAATTCAAATTAAGCCTGTACGACCTTGAAAAGGCGGTAATAAAGTGTCAAAATGTCACATGTGTTTTTCTGTCAAAGGAGAGTAACTTGTGTGGTCTGCCATATTAAATAAACTCAGCCTGCGCTCGGTGCTTATTGTCCATGTGATTGTGCCGCTTTTGCTTGCCATGGCCGTGGCCACATGGTTCGGCCTCCGGACAGTGGAACACATTGTTGAAGCGCGGCTTCAGGAAGACGTAGAACTCGTGGCAAGGGCAATCCGGCTGCCCGTGAGCTACAGCCTGGAAAAAAAGCGGTTCGGCTCCGTCAGCCAGGCCCTGCAGTCGGTTTTCCATATTGGAAGAGTTTACGGGGCTTATGTCTATGACAAGAAAGGACGGCGCATTGCCGCGGTGGGAGCAGTTGAGCCCGATCAACAACAGCAGCAGGGCCTCCGGGATGTGCTGGAAGGCGGCGAGCGCAAGGGGCAGTACGAAAAAATTGAGGGGCACCGGGTTTATTCTTATTTTGTACCTCTTTTCGATACCTCGGGAAAAACCAACGGAATGCTACAGATTACACGCAAAAAAAGCGATATCCAGGAGTATATCCAGACCCTTCGGATCAGGGTAATCGCAATACTTGCTGCGGCCGCCCTGTTTATGTCCGGACTTGTTTTGTTCGGCTTTTACAGGGCTGCAGGCCGTTATTTTACGGGACTGGTCCAAAGCATGACGCGGGTACGGGGGGGAGAACGTTCACACCGGGCCCCGAACCATGGACCCAGGGAAATCGCCTCCCTGGCCACGGCCTTAAATAACATGCTCGACAGTGTGGACCGAACTGAAAAAGAAGTTAAAGAAAGAAGGCGGTCCCAGCAGGAATTGGAAAACAAGCTCCGGCAGAGTGAGAAAATGGCAGCTATCGGACAGTTGGCCGGGGGTGTCGCCCATGAACTGGGCGGCCCCCTGTCGCTGATCGACGGCAAGGCGCAGCGCGCTCTGCGGGATCCAAATATCAGCTCGGCTCACGAAAACAGCCTTCAGGATATTCGCGGCCAGGTGGGGCGCATGAACGACATGGTCCGGCAGCTCCTGGATTTCGGCAAAGGCGCCATGGGTGAAAAACGCTGGTTCCGGGCCGATCACCTGGCCGAGTCTTCGGTTCTGACGGTTCGGGAGGAAACCGGCCCCGACGTGGAATTTGTCAACCGGGGCCCGGAACCGGGCCCCTTTGTTTATGTCGATCCGCTACGCTTTGAACAGGCACTGATCAATCTGCTGCGCAATGCCACCCAGACCGGAAAAACCTCCCGGGTACAAATCTGCTGGGAACTGGCAGTGACCCGGGAAGTGATTTTCAAAGTGGAGGACAACGGCCCCGGCGTTGAGGATGAAATCAAGCCGAGAATTTTCGAGCCGTTTTTCTCCACCGGCAAAAATGGTCGGAACACAGGCCTGGGGCTTTCCGTAGTCCATGGTATCGTCCGTGAGCATCAGGGTTCCATCCAGGTGTTTGATTCTGAATTCGGCGGCGCGGGCTTTGAGATTGTGCTCCCGCCGCAGGATGAAAAACTGCAACAGGAATCAGGAGCAGATAATGTCTGAATCTCAAAATATCGGGCCATCGGCAGCCGGCCGGGAACGGATCCTGCTGGTCGAAGATGATCAAGGCCTGGCAAATCTCCTCTCCGAAGAGCTCGAGGATTCCGGGTATCAGGTCAGTATTGCATTTTCGGCAGAAGCGGCCGAAGATCTGCTTAAAACCCGGGAGCCGGATCTGGTGGTCAGCGATCTGAAACTGCCCGGCGAAGACGGCATGACACT
>JAGXLE010000101.1 GCA_018334855.1 Desulfobacterales bacterium
GAGAGAGAACGGAATCCATGAACTGGATCCCCTGAAGATTTTAGAGCCCATGATAAGTACAAGATGGTACAATGAAGGCTATGATGCGGGACGCAGGTTCATCCGCCATGAAGCCGACTATGATGAACTTGCAGCTATTGCCAGGACAGGGGGAATCCCGGCGGGATGGGACATTTTCAGGGCCGAGATACTGAACCGTTACCTGAGCGTACGTGACTTTGATTTCGCTTCATACGCAGAGGGGTTCAGCCGGGCCTGCATCGAGGTTTTTGAAAATATTTAAACAGGAGAAGATGCACCTGACAACTGCGCCCTGTATACAGCAAACTGCGGAGATCTTTGAATATAGGACTGCACCCGTTCCAACGCCGGCAAATCCCGGCACACAATCAGGTAGCAGCGGCACCGCCGGCCGCAGTTTTCACAAAAATAATCTTCATCAAGCGGATTCCCGCAGGCACAGAAAGGCTGCATCACCAGCTCCCCCTCTTTGAGACTTGCCTGGTAATGATCCCGGCTGATTGAATTTTTCGTTTTTGTTTCAAAATTGTTCATTGCCTTCCTCCTGGAAAGGATTTTCTATAATGACAGATAAAAAAGCTCCGTTATGCCCGTACTGCAGCAGCAGAATGAAAAAATGGCGCGTGCCGGAGGGCTCCACCTGGCCGGACGCATTTTTCTATGTGTGCTTCAATGATCAGTGTCCATACTTTACCCGGGGATGGCTGCACATAAGGGAAAATCTGGGAACCACGGCATCTTATCGCTGCCGTTATGACCCCCATGCCGATAAGTATCTGCCCCTGCCGGTCTGGTCAGCGGAAGCACTCAAGGAAAACATTATCGAATGATCCGGCAGCACGGAAAATCCGGCAAACCCAATTATTCAATGCCCAGTTCCTTTTTTTTGGCTTCCATTACTGCCGGGCGGACTTTGAGTGCCTGCTGTCCGATAAGACCATATTCCAGCCATCTCATGGCAAATTGATACAGAGCCGTGTCGTCTGTCCGGATTTTTTCGATTTCCAGGGAGTCGGTTTCAAACCGCTGCAAAAAACTGCTTTCAAACACAAACCGCCTGAACCGGTCCAGATCATAAGACGCCATGTAATACATCTGCTGGATTTTTGGATTTTTAATGACCTGATCGCAAAGAAAGGGGTTCCGGGTGATGTTTTTGAAAGGGCTCTCCATTTCAGTATAAAGGGGAACTTCCTGTTCTTCCAGCCACTGTTTTACCGTGGTGGTGCGGTTCTCCTGAAATCCCCGGCAAAAAGGCACATTCATTACCGAGTAGTATTGTCTGCCGGCTTTTTCGGTCTGGGGACTGATTTCGGGCTGAAGAGGATAAATCCGGCAGGACCATGGCCGGTCCCGGTAAATGCGGCAACCTTGCCGGGTCAGAAAAGGACAGCTCTTATCCTCATCATCGCTCATTTTCAATGCCGCCACCGGGAAACCTTTCTCGCCTATCCATGTTTTTGTAAAGGCCGGCAGAAATTCTTCGGATAAAATGCCGAGCGCGTTTTTCATGCGAAGGATGTCATACGGCGTTAAAAATATGGTTACATCCCGACAGCAGCGCTTATAGCAGGAAAGGTTCTCATGACAATCAAACCGCAGCGTGTCTTCGGGTTTGAGCACCCTGAGCCCCTGTTTTTCGGAGGTTACGGTAAAGCTGATCATATTCGCCCCTCTTTATTTTTAAGTGCCTGATAATGTGGTCTGACAAGCTGTTCTGTTATTTGAAACAGGTGCAAGAAAAATACCAGCATTAAAATTATTTTACCGGGCAAAACCGGAACGTGAAATATAAGTGTTGTCCGGGCCGGAAATGCAGATATTTATCTGCACAACGAAAATCAGGCAATTCATGCAATTTGCAATTTAATAAATTCAAACAATTGCAAACTGCAACTCAGGATTAAGCTCCGATAGGCGGGACCAGAGTTTGTTTGCCTCCACAGGAATAATTTGTTTGTGTCCTATTAAGATTGGCACATACATTGCTTTTACGAAAAATATCATGAAAATTGCAGTCCCACAATGGCAGGGGCGCGTCTCCCCGGTTTTTGACGCATCAGGCAAATTCCTGCTCGTTGATATTGAAAATGGCAGTGAAATATGCCGGGTTGAAGTTAAAATGATCTACGAGGACCCCCTGAGCCGTGCCAGGCAGCTTGCTTTTCTCGGTGTTGACACTTTGGTATGCGGGGTCATTTCGTCGGTTTTCGCAGCCGCTGTTGTATCTTACGGCATTAAAATTATCGCCTGTACCTGCGGGCTTGTTGACGAAGTACTCGAGGCCTTCCTGGATGACCAGTTGTCAGATTCAAGATTCCTGCTGCCGGGCTGTGATAAGCGGCTCCTTGGTATATGGGGGTAAAATGGCCGGCTTATTTTAGTTTTTCTGCGGCTTCACTAAGCAGGGATTTAAACCGGTCCAGTGTAATAGGACACGGCTGTATAGGAATTCCCATCCAGTCCGAATATTCCAGGAGATCTTCGGGATGTTCAGCCATATACTGGTCCATATAACCGATTCCGTCCAGCACCCAGGCTCCGCCGGTATGTTTCGGGAAGTTCTCATTGGCAAGCCCCTTGTCCCATCCGTCAAATACGTCATGCCGGAACTTGATCCATCCGGGTGTCAGCCACAGCACTTTTTCGTCCCCCGCCATTTCATCGCGGTCCTGACTGCCGGCGAGCATGTCCATGCAGTGGGTGGAGTTTATCCGGATAATGCCGCCGCCCTGCTCGGCAATAATTGTGTCAATGGTACGTGTGGGATCGCTGGAATTTACATAACAGAACTTCCCGCCGTAGACGACCAGTATCTTCGCCGACCGGGTCTGAGCTTGTTTTATCTGCTTTACCAGTTGGTTTTCCAATTCGCGCGGGTTTTCATGCAATCCCGGCCTTGTAAAAAGAATGCGGTCTGCATCCAGAAAACCCTGATCGCGCAGATAATTGAGTTCCATGCTCAAAGTTCCGCAGGAGACAATTGCAACATCCTTAAATGAAAATTCACTCATAACTCCACCCCGCCTTTTTTCTTCTCACGTTAAACGCTGATGAGCCTGTAACCGGTTAATTTATTTTAATTGCCTGCTCCACGCCCTGCAAATAACTTTATAACTTTTATCATATTATCCTATTCCATTTTGCTTTGCAAAATTTATTCCATAAACAAAAACCCTCTGGTAACTAAAGACGGCTTGACTTTCTGAAGCCGAAGAATAAGGTTGACAATAAACAGCGGATCTTTTATGGAAATAGATTTACAAATAACAGGCGGACGACTTAAAGTACAAAATCCATATTCATTTAATCTGAAGTGTGCCCGCGGAGAGATGACCGAGTGGCTGAAGGTGCACGCCTGGAAAGCGTGTGTGTCTGAAAAGGCACCGAGGGTTCGAATCCCTCTCTCTCCGCCATCTACCGTATAAAGAACACGGGCACAAATCGATCCAGACCCTTCCTTGCCGTCCGTGCTTCCGCATATAAACCTGCCTGCCGCCTTCGGAATCCGGTGCAGGGGCTGGATGTAAGCACTTTTTAAGGGCAAATACACAAATGCCCTGATATACATACAGGAAGGATTGAGAAGAGCTTGCCATGGCATACCTGGTTTTTGCGCGTAAATACCGGCCCGGACAGTTTGACGGGGTGATCGGCCAGGCCCACATCACCCGCACCCTGGCCAATGCCGTATCTTCGGGCCGCCTGGCCCATGCTATCCTGTTTTCCGGTCCCCGCGGAACCGGCAAAACCACAGTGGCCCGGATATTGGCAAAGTGCGTAAACTGCCGAAACGGACCCACCACGACTCCGTGTGACCAGTGCAGGTCCTGCCGGGAAATTACAGCCGGCAACTCTGTTGACGTGTTTGAAATCGACGGCGCATCCAACAACAAGGTGGAAAACGTACGTGAGCTGCGGGAAAACGCCAAGTACATGCCTGCTCAAACCCCGTACAAGATCTACATCATAGACGAAGTCCACATGCTCAGCGATGCGGCCTTTAACGCGCTTTTAAAGATCCTGGAAGAACCCCCGGCACATGTGCTGTTTTTCTTTGCCACCACCGAGCCGAATAAAATTCCGATAACTATTCTTTCCAGGTGCCAGCGCCACGATTTCAGACGGGTGGAAATCGATGCCATCATAGATCACATGGAAGGCATATGCAGCCAGGAAAACCTGGAAATCGACAGAAAAGCACTCGGCCTGATCGCCCGGGAAGCAGACGGCAGCATAAGAGACGCCCTCAGCCTGATGGATCAGATTGTGACCTGTTCCGGCGGTGAAATTACAGAAGAACAGATCACAGACATTCTCGGGATTATTGACCGGCAGATAATCTTTGACGCCGCAGATGCCCTCTTTGGCCGGGACATGGAAAAGCTGCTGTCCATATGCGGGCTGCTTTACCGCCAGGGGCGCCACCTGATGCGGTTTTACGCCGAACTGATAGAACATTTCAGAAACCTTCTGGTTGTAAAAATGGGCGGAAGCGGAAAAGCCCTTACCGGTGTGCCTGCACACGAAAAACAGATCATGGAAAAGCAGGTGGAAGATATTTCCGAACCCTGGTTAAACCAAATTTTAAACACCCTGTTTGAAGACGAGTGGAAAATCCGCCAGTCTGTATCGCCCCGGCATGCCATGGAAATGACGTTTTTCAAGCTTTTCCAGATACGGCCTGCAATGTCGATTGACGAGCTGATAGAAAAAATAGACAATCTCAGACAGGGCATCGCCCCGGAGCAACCGGAGCAGAAGGCGGATGCAGAACCCCAAAAGGCGGAAGCCTCAACAGCAGCAGTCGAACCGGTCGAAACTGCAGAAACCGAGGCGCCGGCATCAGAGCAAGATCCTGCACAGCAGACGCCTCAGCCGGTACCGGAAGACGACGGGCCCGCTAGTAAAATGCCTGAACCTGCAGCCCCTTTATCCAATCAGGAGACCTGGGAGGCGCTCAAGAGCCGGATTGCCGAAAAATCTCCCGCCCTGGGGGCATGCCTTTCAGAAGGCGAGCTGAAAAAAATAACAGACGACAGCATAGAAATTGAAATCCTGGCCGCCGGCAATGCAAACCTGCTTAACCGGAAAAAAAGCATCGCCAGCCTGGAAAGTATCTGCGGCGAATTTTTCGGAAAACCCATGCGGGTCGGGATAGACATTAAGGAAAAAGAAAACAGTCCGCGCAGACAGAAAAAAGAGGCCAGGCATCTGGAAGAAGAAGCCTTAAACCACCCTCTGGTGGATGCGGCGGTTAAAACATTTAACGGCAAAATAGTCGATATCAAGATTCTACCCACAGGAGGCAAAACAAAATGAAAAACATGGGAAAAATGATGAAACAAGCCCAGCAGCTTCAGGAAAAGATGAACAAGCTGCAGGAGGAAATGGCGGATAAAACCGTGGAGGCCACAGCCGGCGGAGGCATGGTCAAAGTGGTTGCCAACGGCAGGCAGCAGATCGTCTCAGTTAATATTGAAAAGGAAGTGGTGGACCCCGAGGACGTGGAAATGCTCCAGGACTTGATCCTTGCTGCTGTCAACGAAGCCCTGAGCCGTTCACAGGAGATGGTCTCAGAAGAGATGAGCAAGCTGACCGGCGGCATGAATATTCCGGGATTGACATAACATGAACCATTACCCGGAAGCTATTGTAAAACTGATCCGGCACCTGCGCAGGCTGCCCGCAATCGGCGAAAAAACCGCGGAGCGCTTTGCAATGTATCTGCTGACCGCGCCGGAAGGGGAAGTCGCCGAACTTGC
>JAGXLE010000102.1 GCA_018334855.1 Desulfobacterales bacterium
GGAAAGACGTTATCGGCAGTGTGATGGGCTGGAAAAAAACCGGCACCTTTGCCTGCATAATCGTGGTGCTCTCCACAATAGTGGGTATTACCTACGGCGCCATTTTTGCATAGGAGGGAGGTCAGGGGTCAAATCTTTATTTTTGACAAATAAGAAAGAATAAAGATACCGGCGATTTGTTTACAATGGAGTTACAGTGGGCCTGGAAGGGGTTTCGAATTTGGTAAATAAGATAGGAATTATCGGTAATCCGGGTTTTGTGGAATAATAACCGGCAAACCTGTCTGGAAAAAGACTCCGGGAAATCATACAGGGAACAACCCCCCCGGTTAAAAGTTGCCAGAAATTATTGGATGCCGGAAGATCTGATCAAAAAACTTAATTTATGTTCTTTCCAATTCAGACAACCTGAATTATATCCACAATGACGCTCTAAGAGCAATATGCAATCAGTGACATATAACGCAAAGGACCTGCAGATGCCGAAAAATAAAATGGCCCTGAAGCCCTATGTGGAAGCAATTGAACAGCTATGCAGCCGGTTGTCGCACGATGAATTGAAAACCCTCATCATCAACATTGCAAAAGAAACGCCTGTGCGTGAAAGAAAGGATTTTCTCGAAAAACTTTATTCTTATTCGACTGCAGCAAAGCCGCCGCCAAACAGAAAAAACGCAAAAGAAAAAATATTTCACAGGATCGACGCTGTTAAAGAAGAGATACAGGAACGTATCGAGAGCATCGAGGACGGGTCCTACTGGGATTTTGTTGATTATGATGATTTCGAGGAGGAGGTGGATTCCATCTCAGAAGAGCAGACAGATGACTTGATCGGTATTTTTGAAGAAGCCGACAACTTGTTTCTCGACGGCCGGCTGGAATTGGCCCGGGATATTTACCAGCGTTTGTTTCAGGCAATCCGGGAGTTTGATGAAATAGACAACTCAGCATTCAGCTGCATGGAAAAATATGACCTGAAAGAAGCAAGATCGCGCTATTGCCGCTGTATTTATGAAACAGTGCCGAAAAAAGACCGGGTCGGGCAAATTATGGCTGCCATTGACATAAACGCCAACATAAGTGAAAGGCGGCTGGGCCTGGAACAAGAGCTTTATCCAATGCTTTGCGATATTATTGAAGCCCTGCCCGGGGATATGAAAGATTTGGATAGTTTTTTAAAGGATTGGATTTCAGCACTGGAAAAACAGCAATCCAACAGAGCGGCCACTCTGCTGGCAGAGGCCGTGTTTTTTACAAAAGGGACAGACGGGGTCTCGGAGCTGGCAAGAAAATGGGGCAGCAACCAGCCCAGGGGCTACCTTTACTGGATTGAGTGCCTGATAAACGAGGGGCACTGGAAACAGGCCGCCGGGGCCTGCCTTGAGGCCCTGGATAAACTTCCCCGCAATTCCTTCAGGGAACAGGCTGCCGGCTATCTCGTTGAAGCAGGCGCTCATTTATCGGATAATAGCCTCATTTTGCAAGGAAAGCGGGAGCAGCTCATATCAGTGCCCGGGGAAGAAAATCTCCTGGACTTTGTTGAGGAGGCCGGCAAGCAGAAAGTCCGGGAGGCCGAGCTTGAAGCGCTTCAAGATATTATCAGGAAATCTGTAAAATCAAGCCCTGGCGATAATATTTTTTATACAAGGTATCTTCTGATGTCAGGAAAGGTCAAAGAGGCCTTTGTCCACGCAAAATCCGAATCCAAGGTCGGTTGGTCCGATGGCAGGGCAGGCCTTGTTTTTGGAGGTGTCCTTTATATCGTCTGCGGCAAAAGCCGGAAGGCAAAGACCATCAATGACCTTTTAAACCGCTATGCAGAAACCCCGATATCTTTTTCATGGAAAGGCCCCGGCAATGCTGGGACAAGCATGTATGAAGAGATTTTAAAAGGCCTTGATCAGTTCGAGATCGGTCCGGCAGACGAAAAAGAGTTTTGGAACTGGGCAAAAAAAATAGGGCGCGCCCGCATAGACCATATTGTTTCCAATAAGCATCGCGGGGCTTATGACCGGGCGGCAGCCGTTCTCGGCTCTCTGTGTGAATGCCTTCTCTTGTGCCACCGGAAAAATGACGCGCAGAAGCTGGCCCATGAGTTCTATTCTGAAAAATACAACCGGCATTCGGCTTTCAGGCGCGAGGTCAAATCGGTTTTCAGTTCCTCGGAAGTGTTGGCCGCTATCAGTCTGTGAGATTCAAGGTTTGCAATGTTGCATATACAGATTGCAGAGAGCCATTTCCGAAGCATCCTGAACCAAATCCTTAAGCTTGCCGATGGGTTGTTCTGATTTGGCCAACTGTCAAGATTAAAGATTTGACCCCTTCATGACAGGCGTTTGTTTTTTGGCCGGATTCACGGCGGCCCATCCGGTTTCCGGTTGCGATGCACGACTGTGCGGATAATCGTGTCCAGCACATCGTCTAAATGTGTCCCAACATCTGAGGCCAGAAAACGCAGCACCATATATCCGTTTTCCTGGAGAAGCATGTCTTTGCGCCGGTCCCGGCGATATGCCTGTGGATTCTCCAGATGCTGGCAGCCGTCTATTTCTATGGCGATCCGGTTTTCTTTATCCAGCAGGTCCACTTCCATTTGGCCACGGCCGTCAAATAAAACGGGCAGCTTCTGGTTTAATTCAAATCTGCCGGCGGTCTGCGGCAGGCTCTGCAGCCGCTTATAAAGAAAGGCCTCGGTTGCGCTTCGAGCCTGGCCATCGACGTTTGTTTCTGCAGAAATCTTCCCGGCCGCCTGAACAAACAGGGCAGCCAAAGGTTTGTCCACCCCGTCGCGGATGAGTCTTCGAACACTGGCAGCATAATCCTGTTTCCAGGCAGGGTCAACCGGAAGCTCCGCATCTGCGGGCCAGCCCGGAACAGCGCTTGCCGGCAGCTCAATTGTGTAGCCCACGCCTTCATATCCGCGGCAGCGCCGGTCAAACATCCTGGCCAGCATGGGCACGTTGAGGTCTGCATAGTCATAAACGCAAACCTCGTGCTTGGTGTCGTGCAAGCGGTGCAAACGTCCGACATATTGGGCCAGGGTTCCTTTCCATGACACCGGCAGGGTAAGAAAAAGCGTGTCAAGCCGTTGGTCATCAAAACCCTCTCCGATATACCGGCCTGTGGCAAGCAATACCCTTTCCTCGTGCGGATCTATGGCTGCCAGTCTGTCAGATACATCTGCCATGGCCTTTTTCCCCATACCTCCCCGATAAATAAGCAAGTGCTGAACTTCGGGTTCCAGGCGTTTTGCCAGAGAATTGAGATGTTCGGTCCGTTCTGTCAGCACAATGGGTGATCGTCCGTTTCTGACCGCCTGAATCACGTCCCCGCAGATAAGCTGGTTGCGTTTTTCATCTGCCATCAGTTCCCGGTATAATGCCTGAAATTGAATTCGAACGTCTGGATCATCGACTGTTTGGGATTGAAAATCTGTAGGACGGACAATGACTTTATGCTGCAGCGGGCTTTTGTCTGCCTGTTTTCTGGCGTCCACCCGATATCGCACCGGTCCGCACTGCATGAAAATAATGGGATGATGCCCGTCTTTTCGGGTCACTGTGGCCGACAGGCCGGTGACAAACCGGGCTTTTGCCCGCCGGGCCACCAGTTCAAAGCTTCTTGCCGACAGGTGATGGCACTCATCCACCACAATGTGTCCGTAATCAGCCACCAGGTCATTGACCTGACCTTTGCGCACCAGGCTTTGGATCAGGGCCACATCCAGGGTACCGGTGACTTTTTTTCTGCCCCCGCCCATGCGCCCGATGGATTCTGCCGGCAGATCCAGAAAGGCTGCCAGGCGGTTGACCCACTGCTCCATGAGCTGCTTTCGATGGACCAGCACCAGGGTGTTGACCCCCCGCTGGGCGATCAGCCATGCGGCAATAACGGTTTTGCCAAAGGCCGTGGCAGCCGCTAAAACCCCGTTGTCATGTGCCGCTATTGCCTCTGCGGCAGAGATCTGTTCCGGCCGCAATCTGCCGTGAAATGAAACCGGCAGGGCCCTGCCTTCAAAACGTTCATCCCGGATAACGGGTTTGATCCTGAGTTCTGAAAACAGTTTTTCAATATCCTTGAAACAGCCCCGGGGAAGCCCGATATGCTGGGGATATTGTTCTGCGCATGCGATAATCCGGGGCTTGTCATAGGTGGACAGGCGCATGGCCTGGGCCTTGTAAAATTCCGGATTTTGAAAAGCCGCCAATCGCAGAAGCCGGTTGAGCAAAGATGGAGAAAGCTCATTTTTGGGTATATAGATCTGATCTCCAAGGATCAGAGTCAGTTTTTCGGGCACATCCTCAATTTCTGTTTCCTTGCGCCTGCGGGAAGGCGGCGCCTGCCAGGGGACATCCTCCGAATCTTCGGCAGGCGGAAGCCGGACACCCATAACCTGGTTTTTCTTCTCCGCCTCATCTACAATGGCTTCTGCAAGACTGCGGGGATTTTTCATCAGGGTCGATAAAAAGTTCCACTGATCGGGATAAGGTTTGAAACGCCCGTCCAGAAAAACGCTGTTTTCCGTTTCCCGGGCTTTTTTCTGCAGGGGCAGGGCGATCAGGCTGCCCAGACCGCCTTTGGGCAGGGTGTCCTGGTTGGGGAAAAACCGGTCATAAGAATCAAGGCCAATATCCGGCCTGCTTTCCATTGTCTGTGTCAAAATGTAAGATCCCAGTTTTCTCGCCAGAACGGCCGGGACCGGTTCTTGGAAAAATAGCCACACATGGGCACCGTTTCCGGAACGGGAACGCTCAAGGGCGGCATGAAGATTCATTTTTTTACAGGTTTCCATAAAGGCCCGGGCGTCTTCCTGCCATGTTGTTTTGTCAAAATCGACTGCCAGGAAAAAGCATGTCTCATCGGCCAGCATGGGGTAAATGCCCATGACAAAATCCCGGCCCCTGTCATCGCATCCCGATAAATGCCATCGGATCACCGTGTCTGTGACAGCCAGAAACCGCTGATTCGGGCATTGGGTGCATTTAACAGCGCGTTTATCGCATAGTCCTTTTTCCCACTCATTGGCACAGGCCGGCTGATAACCGGTTTTACCCGATTTTCTGCTCTCAAACCGACGGGGGTAGACATCATCGCGGCCGCGGAAAAACGAGCGGAACAAGGCAATCTTTTCATCAGGGGTGCTGTGATGGTTAACCCGCGCTTTTTTCATCTCATCCGAGCCGGTTTTTTTCTTTTGCGGATAAGGAACACGCCTTTGCCGATTATTTTTAGGTCAGCCTGCCAGGCACCGGCGATCCTCTGAAAGTGTTCCCCCGGGCAGCAGCCCGGGACCGAGTCTATAAGTAACTATGGAAATCCAAAATTATTTCATATATTTTGGATTTTGTTCTTTGAAAAATGTAATTTTGATGGTTTCGTAAAAAGTAAGTTTTAGATGGCGCCGTAAAAAGTTCAAGATCAAGGCTTGCGCAATTTCGAAGAATGCAGAGTACTTATCCGTACGTGAAATTCTGAGAAATTGCGCGTAACGCAGATATTGGACTTTTTACGGTGCCATCAATTTTTGTCCTGACAACTTCGCATCCACTAGCCCGCAAATTGTCAAAATTAAAGATTTGACCCCTCTAGACCCCTCTATAGGCCAAGGTATTCTACCTGAAGCCCCGAGTTGATGGCTGCATTCAACTGCTTTCTGTCTGAAGTAACAAACAAATCTGCCTTCCACTCCAGAGCACAGGCAACATGTAAGGCGTCCATAGCGCGTAATATATTGTTCTCAAGGAGCTTTACCGATCGTGAAATGACTGCC
>JAGXLE010000103.1 GCA_018334855.1 Desulfobacterales bacterium
CTAAAACCCTCCGGGATTTCCAATTCTGCCGCATCTACTGCGTCAGATGCAGCCTCGCATAGTCCACTATAGCTCGTCTGCATCTTCCTTGTATCTGCGGCAAACTTGAAAATCGCTCAATTTAGGATGAAGAGTGGCGGCGACGCCATCAAACTCTCCCTTTGTGTTTTTTGAGCTTACCTGATTACCGCCTGCCTGACAAACCCTGCAATTATGGAGCGGAAGCGATTAAGCTCTTCTTCTGAGTAAAGCCTGTTGGTGCCTTGGAAAAATTCCGGGGTTAAAACATTTTCGGTGTGGGGGCGCTGGATTGCATGAAGGTCAGCGCCCCGGATGAGTTCGGCAATTGAGTAAATGCAGGCTTCTTCCGTAAAAGGCTTTACACAGGTGGTCCGAAATTCATGGGCTGCCTTTGAGTCAAGGATAACGCGGACGGTCTCGCGTATGGAATCTGGATCCGCGTTAGCAGTAATTTGGGATTCATAATTTTCAGGAGTGGTTTTAACGTCCATTGCAATGTAATCGGCAAGCCCTTTTTTTATAAGTTGTTTGATCATTTCCGGGTTGCTGCCGTTGGTGTCGATTTTTAATTCAAACCCCATTGACTTTATTTCCTCGCACAGGTCCGGCAGATCGCGGTGCAAAGTTGGCTCGCCCCCGGAAATTACCACAGCATCAAGGTATTTTTTGCGCTGGCGAAGAAAAGACATGATATATTCTGCCGCAAGATCAGCGGTGTTTTCACCGGGGGCAGAGAGTTGGGGATTGTGGCAGTAAGGGCAGTGAAAGTTGCACCCCGCGGTGAAAACAACACAGCTGATCCTGGGCGGAAAATCGACCAGGGAGTATTTTTGAAGGCCACCTATGCGCATTTGTTAAAATCCGGCCGATTCAGGAGGCAATCTCAAAGGTTTTGCGAAGATTAAATTCGCGCTGCTTTCCGTTGTTCCACTGGTGCACCGGCCGCAGATATCCAACCACCCGGGAATAAATTTCGGTAGATGCTTGGCATTGCGGGCACTCTTCGTAATAACCGCTCAGATACCCGTGGGTTGGGCATACACTGAATGTGGGCGATATGGTAAAATATGGCATGCGGAAACTCTCGGTAATCTTTCGGACCAGATTCCGGGCAGAATCAAAATTGTTCATCTGCTCTCCGAGAAAAATGTGAAAAACTGTCCCCCCGGTATACTTGGTCTGGAGTTCGTCCTGGAGCTCGAGTGCTTCAAACAGATCGTCTGTATAATTGACCGGCAGCTGGCTTGAGTTTGTGTAAAAAGGATCTGCGCCCTGGCGGTAATCGTTTTCATTGGCGCATGTAATTTCGGGATAGCTTTGTTTGTCCAAAATAGCCAGGCGGTATGCAGTTCCTTCGCCGGGAGTGGCTTCCAGGTTGTAGTATTCCCCGCTTTGTTCCTGGAGGTCTTCAATTACACTGCGCATGTAATCAAGTGTTTCCACGGCGAAAGCCTTTCCCTCGGGCGTTCCGATGTCTTTGTCCATCAGGTTGAGGCATGCCTCGTTCATTCCGATCAGGCCGACAGTGGAGAAATGATTGGTCCAGTAGAAGCCGGTCTGCTCTTTTACAGCGCGAAGATAAAATTTCGAATAAGGATAAAGGCTTTGATCGGTAAATTTTTCAAGCACCTTGCGTTTTATGGAAAGACTCCGGCCGGCAATTTCGATCTGCTGCCTGAGCCGGTCGTAAAAATCGTCGCGATTTTCTGCCAGATAGCCGAGCCTTGGCAGGTTGACGGTTACTACGCCAATGGATCCGGTCAGGGGATTGGCGCCGAAAAGACCTCCGCCCCGCTTTTTTAGTTCCCGGTTGTCAAGCCGCAGCCGACAGCACATGGAGCGGGCGTCTTCAGGCGACATGTCGGAGTTTACAAAATTGGAAAAATACGGAATTCCGTATTTGCCGGTCATTTTCCAGACATTTTCCAGGTTCGGGTTGTCCCAGTCAAAGTCCGCGGTAATGTTGTAGGTCGGAATGGGAAAAGTAAAAACCCTTCCCTTGGCATCGCCTTCCATCATGACCTCAGCGAATGCACGGTTAAACGTGTCTATTTCCTCCTGGAAATCGCCGTAGGTATCCTCCTGATATTCACCGCCCAGGACGACCGGGGAATCCTTGAGCATTCCGGGCACATTCAGATCGAGTGTGATGTTTGTAAACGGGGTCTGAAAACCTACCCGGGTCGGGATGTTAATGTTGAACACAAATTCCTGCAGAGCCTGTTTTACTTCCCGGTAGGTAAGATTGTCATACCGGATAAAAGGGGCAAGCAGGGTGTCAAAGTTTGAAACAGCCTGGGCGCCTGCGGCCTCACCCTGAAGAGTATAGAAAAAGTTTACCACCTGGCCGAGAGCGGATCGCAGGTGCTTTGGAGGCGCGCTTTCCACTTTTCCGGGAACCCCCATGAATCCGACCCTCAACAGATCCTGCAGGTCCCAGCCCACGCAGTACACGGAAAGCAGGCTCAAATCATGGATGTGTAAGTCGCCGTTTTTGTGGGCATCCCTTACCTCGGGCGGATAGATGCGGTTTAGCCAGTATTCGGCGGTAACATCCGATGAAATGTAGTTGTTTAAGCCCTGGAGAGAAAAGCTCATGTTGCTGTTTTCGCGTATTTTCCAGTCCATTTTCTGAACGTAGTTTTCCACAAGTTCCACGTTAGCCCTGGTGGTGATATTTCGGATCTGAGCGTGCTGTTCCCTGTAGAGGATATAAGCTTTGGCGGATTTGTGGAAAGGCGACTCGATAAGGACACGCTCTACGATGTCCTGGATTTCTTCCACCTCGGGCGGGGAGGCAAGCTGCATTTCATGGGCCAGGGTTAAAACGCGCAGCATAAGCTTTTTGGCCATCTGCTCGTCAAACTCGCCGGTGGCGCTTCCCGCCTTGGCAATGGCGGAAGTGATTTTGGATGCATCAAACTGAACAACCCGTCCATTGCGTTTTTTAATGTGCGTAAACATAAGCCCCCTTTTTAATCGATAGATCCGGAAAAATATCAGATAGCCGGCACAACGGGCCAGCTGTAAACCTTCTAATTAAATTTATAACAATATATTGTTATTTGTCAATAAAAAAATCTATATATTGTATTTGGATAAGTTTAATGCGGCGATGGCCCGGCCGGGCCGCCGGTTGTTACCCACAGGTAGTCTGCGGCTGAAAGATCGGCGGACTGCCCCGCAGCAAAGGGTATTACCGTCTTAAAGGGTGCGCCCGTGCGGCGATAAGCGCGGTCTGGTATACCAAACCCGTAAATGATGTGTCCTTTTCCGGCAAATACAACCATAAGGCTGTCTTTCAGGCAGCGGCTG
Source organism: Desulfobacterales bacterium (assembly GCA_018334855.1). GTDB lineage: Bacteria > Desulfobacterota > Desulfobacteria > Desulfobacterales > Desulfosalsimonadaceae > Desulfosalsimonas. Next base: position 3,337 of record JAGXLE010000103.1, read on the forward strand.
ACTGATTGGGCCATGGCTTCATCCCACACGCACTGGGCCTGGTAAAAATTTTTGAAGTTATAGTGAAGCCGCGCCCGGTGATGGCTTTCAAATATATTTTTTAAATACTGTCTGTGAGCCGCTACATCGAGTTTTATTTGTTCAGGCAGATGGCCGGATTCGCCGGGCAGAAGAGAATCGATTCCGCCTGCGGCTATTTTGGACGGGATATGAAACGGTATGTTAAGGGCACAGAGGGGAAGATTCTTTTCTTTTATAAAATCGAGGAGCCCGGAATACAGACTGTAGTCGTGTTTCCAGTTGGCATACCAGTGCACGTTTTCAATAAAGGTTTTCTGATCAAGCATACCCTTTCTCCACTGCCCGAGCACATCCTGGTACGGGCGGGAAAACATTTCCATGCCCACTGAAAGCCCCGGTTTGCGGCGGTAAAGCGCTTTGAGAATTTTTTTCTGTATTTCGTGGTGCCGCGGATTTGTATGAGATTCTCCGATGTAGACAACCCGGGCTTCTGCAAGGTCATTGATCATCGTTTCAAAGGATACGGGGGCCTTTTCAGCGGCAGACAGAATCGTGCCCCGGGGAAAGGAGGAAGACAGGGAGGGGACAAAAACATGTTGCCTTTTGGCGCTACATCCTGACATTAAAACAAAAAACCCGGCGGCGGCAAAAAGAACGGCAGCCAGGGTTGCATGGAAATAGAAATTTGATATAAAAATTCTTTTGTAAGTCCGTGACAAAGACTGTTCTTGATATGATTGCCTGAATCGGTTTACTGAAGTCATATGCGAATAAATAAAAACCCTTTGCTGTTTCGGAAAAAACCGGTGTCCTGGTATAGATCAGCCCCGGTATGTCTTGTTGCGCTGCTGCTGCTTGCGGCAGTGATATTTCTGGGTGCTGCCGGGATACATGCTGCCGCGGGCAGTGCGCAATACCGTCAGCATATATGGATGCCGGTATTGCTGGTATCTTGTGCGGGAATCCTGTTTTTTGCGATTTTATTCCGGCTCATCAGGCGCAGGTGGTCAGGTTCTTCCTCCTGAAAACTCTGCTGATTTCAGATAATATGTTCCAGCAGGAAATGGATCATCCTGGCCGTGACTCCCCAGATAACAACGTTGTCATAGGGATAGGTCAATTCTGCGGTATCAGGAATTCTGCCGGAAAATCCTGCAGACTCGTGTAAATAACGCAGGGTGTTGACCGGGACCTCGATTATTCTGGAAATTTCGGTCGGGTCATATTTCAGCCGGTTTGTATCCCCGTCCCAAAGGGCTACAAAGCATTCTATGACAGTTTGCCGGATTGTGGGGAAATGCCCCATGGAGCCGGTCACGTGCAGATGGTCGGGGGTGATGCAGAGCTCCTCTTCGAGTTCTCGCAATGCCGTGTCCAGCGGGGTGACATCATTTTTCTCCATGTGGCCGCCGGGCAGGGCAACCTGGTTGCGCCACGGATAGCCGTGAGTGTCAGTTTTTAAAACTGCCAGAATATACGGCTCCCCGGATTTTTCAAAGAGCAGCATAATCACGCTTGCCATAAAGGACCGATCCTGCAGCGGTATCCGCATGGCAGGGGCCTGTTCAAGCTTTTGCTCAAGCCGCCGGGCATCGAGAGTCGTCATGGCTTTCCTTTCCGCACGCCACATGCCGCAAAAGCCTGATTCCGTATCCGGGGGGCTGCTATTTTTGCTGCTGTTCCACGTATTCATCCAGCCTCATTTCCCTGTATTCATTCTTGTTTACATACTCGAGAATGTAGACCATCAGTTGCGGCGGTATAAATCCGGGCCGGCTTCCTATGCGTGTAGTTTCGCCGTCAATAAACCAGTTAAAGGGAAATCGGTCGGCTCCGAATTTTTCCGCAATTTTAGGCTTATCCTCCGCGTCTATTTTTATGGGAACAAAATTGGCGTTCAGGTAGGCTATCACCTCGGAATCGGAGAATGTATCCTGCTCCATTTTCCGGCAATAGCCGCACCAGTCCGTGTAAAAGTGCAGAAACCCTTTTCTGCCGGTATTTTTGACCTGTTTTATACCGTCTTCGTAAGAATACCACCGTATGTTTTCTTTTCCGCTCTCAGGTCCGCTGCCGGAAATAGCGCTCCAGGATCCCAGAAATAAAATACACGCAATAATTGCAGCCAATAGATAAAAAAGTCTTTTTTTCATTTATGTCCTCCAGAGGCCGGATTTTTTGTCGGCCGACACGGTTTGTCATCAATCAGGTTCAAGGTCCAAGGGAAAAGGCCCAAGGTTTAATAGGATTAACTCCTTTTTTACCTTTTACCTTGCGCCTTGCGCCTTGAACCTTGCCCCTTATTCCACACCCGACAAAGCCTCCATGAAATCCCGTGGCTCTATCATACCGACAATACGTTCTGCATTCTTTCCCCTGGAATTAATCAGAATGATCGTGGGT
>JAGXLE010000104.1 GCA_018334855.1 Desulfobacterales bacterium
CCAAATGGCCCCCGGGTACTTGACACTGTTGTTGCTGATATCATGGGTAAGGGTATCATGGCAGCCTTTATGGGAGCTGCCTTGAAAAGCGAATTTCTGCGCGTGTTAAACGAAAACCGCCGGGTGGCTGGATCCGGAAAGATTCCGGAGCCTGAACAGATTGTAGACGCGGTACATAACAACATGATCGGGCAGATGAAAGAGCTCGAAACTTTTGTCACGTTCTGCTACGGGCGTTTTGACCTTGAGCGATACAGGTTTATATTCGTGGACTGCGGGCACGTGCGGACCATTCATTATAAAAAGGCGGAAAACCGGGTGGAACTTCTAAGAGGCGCCAACATGCCCTTGGGATTTCCGGAAACAGTTCCCTTTCAACAGTTCACTGTTCCCTTTTCACCGGGCGACCTCTTCCTGTTTTATTCAGACGGGGTCACAGAGGCGGCCAACCCTGAAGGCGAGCTATACGATGAAACCAGGCTGGTGGAACATGTAGAAAAAAATGCCCGCTTGGAAGCCGGGGAACTGATCAGCTCCATTAAAGACGACGTGATAGCATTTACCGGCACCGGGGTATTCATAGACGACTTTACCTGCGTATGCGCAAAAATCAACCTCCGGGGCGGCGGGGAGATTGTGGACAATAGTGAGATGGAAATCGACAGCCGCCTTGAAAATCTAAAAAGAGTTCGATCCTTTGTTCGCGGCTTTTGCGAACAAAACGCTGAAGGCCGCCTCGATGAATTCAGGCTTTCCCAGATAGAGGTGGCGGCCACCGAGCTCGTGGCCAATATCATCAAGCATGGGTTGGACCAGAAACCCGGCTATAGCATCCAGATTTCGGCATCGGCGTTTGCCGACCGCATAGAGGTTGAATTTCGCGATTACGGCAGGGCCTTTGACCCGGAAAAAATACCCCCGCCGGTACTTGACGGATCCAGGGAAAACGGAATGGGCTGCTATCTGATTTCCCGCTTTGTAGATGAAATCTCGTATCACCGCGATGCAAAAACAGGCGGCAACAGCACCCGCATAAAAATCATGCTGTTTGCCGGGACATAATATGACCATTTTGCAGGCCGTTGCCCTGGGCGTTATACAGGGGCTGACAGAATTTCTGCCCGTGAGCAGCTCCGGACACCTTGTAGTGTTTCAGAACCTGTTGGGCCTGCGTCAGCCTGAACTGATCTTTGATGTGGCCGTGCACCTGGGCACTCTGGCCGCTGTATGCATATATTTCTACAGCGATATTACCGCCATTATCATGGCGCTTGGAAAGTGGATACAAAGACCGAACCGGGGCTCCACATCCGGGCCTGCTCCGCCGGAGGTCCGCATGGCCGCTATGATTGCTTTCGGCTCCGTGCCCACAGCAATTTTCGGCCTGGCCTTTCACGGAATTGCAGACATTCTTTTCTCCTCGCTTCTGCTGGTGGGTTTCATGCTTATGGTAACAGGGATATGGATGTGGTTTACCCGCTATAAGACAGGGGACGGGCGTGATATTAGGGGTCTGAATGCTTGGCGTGCCGTGCTGATTGGCATCATCCAAGGGGTGGCGGTCATTCCCGGTATTTCGCGATCCGGGGCAACGATTGCAGCAAGCCTTTACCTTGGTTTAAACCGCGAGACCGCGGCCAGGTATTCTTTTCTGCTTTCCATCCCCGCCATTGCAGGAGCTGCAATACTGAGCCTCTCAGAGACAGCAAATTCGGGAAGTGCACAAATTCCTGTCATCCTGGCCGGGGGCCTCACTGCCGCTGCAGTCGGGTATGCAGCCCTGTCGTTTCTGGTCTACCTTGTTAAAAAAGGGCACCTTCACCTTTTTGCACCCTACTGCTGGATTCTCGGCGGTATCATCCTTATAGCTGCATGGTAAAATGACAAATCACACGCTTCCTGATACCACTGTTATACTCGGCATACCGATTGACAATCTGGATCTTAACGAAACCATTGCCAGGATTTTTACTCTTGCAGAGGACTACGAGCTTGACGGACGGCCCAGAACTGCGGTTTTAGTTGATATTGATACTGTAATTTGCCTCAACGCAGGCTTTCAAAACGTCTATGATCCTGACGGCAGACTGATTAACATGCTGCGGCAGTCGGATTTGATGATTCCGGCAGGCCTTCCGGTGGCGTGGGCCGCCCGGATCGTGGGAACCCGCCTCAAGCGGAGATTTTCAGGCGAGCAACTGTTTCGAATTTTTTTGAGCTGCGCGGAAAAAAAGGAAAAAAGCATCTTTCTGCCGGGAAACGGCACCGGCTCCAGCCAGGATGCGGTGCAAGTCATAAAGCAAACACATCCGGATCTCAAAATTGCCGGCACACCAGCCCCCGCTGAATCCAAACCCCGTGATCTCCGCGACCCCCTGCTTGAAAAAATCAATGCCTCGGCAACTGATTTTTTAATACTCGACGTGCAAGAGCCTGCAACAGGAGCATGGTTTGAAAAATACCGCTACAGACTCTATGTACCCTTAACAATTGTGGTCATCGGAACACAGGGGCTCATCCAGGCAGGACGCAAAAAAAGCCCCGACCGCATCCATCCTTTTTATCCCGGAAAAACGGCTCCCGGACTTCCCGTGCTTCTGCCCGGTATCTGGAAACGCTTTTTTTACACCTCCATGATGTTTGGCTTAACCATTATGCCCCTGGTTTTATACCAACAGTATAAACAACTGGCCTACAAGCTGTTTAGAACAAAAGCGCCTGTCACCTCCGTAAAAAGTCATTTTTCAAAATCCGGCCGGGGCATAGCGCTCAGAGTTATCTCCCTGCCCGATCCCCTGGACGCATCCGTGGTCGAGGAAATAAAGCAGGAGATCAAGCACCTCATAGAAATCGCCTCCAAAGTGGTGCTTGACTTCTCGGCCGTCAATTTCATGGATTCTTCCGGCCTTGGATTGCTGCTGTCGCTGTGGCGAACCGCTGCCGCAAAAGACCGTGAAATTTTTATCATCAACATCAGGCCGCCGGTATACCGGTTTTTAAGGCTCAGCCGGACACTTGATTTTTTTGAAAAAAACATGTGCGAAAACATTGACGACGTGATAGACATGCTCTGCCGAAGATCTGATTCCGCCCCGTTTTACTACCTGGCACTGATAAGGGGCAACGCCGCGGTTTTTCACATGTACGGAGAGCTTGACGCATCCCGGGTAATTGACATGGACTTCAACGCAGTAATAGATACCATCGGGGAAAAACACGCGGTCTTTAATCTTTACGGACTTGATTTTATAGACAGTTCCGGCATGCAATTTTTTGTAAAAATACACCGTTATACGGCAGCAAACGGCAGGACCTGTATACTGTGCGGACTCCGGGAGCACGTGTACCAGGTTTTCCGGATTCTGCGGCTGGACCGGATGTTTTTGATTACAAACGATCTGAGCGAAGCAGAAGACGTGCTTTACAGAAAGGAGTGATCTCTTTTGTTTTCTTATGAGCCCATCGGCATTATACACAGTCCCTTTAATACGCCCGAAGGCATGCCCATCCAGCCTGCAGGCGCAAAAGATATCAGGGGAAGCGTTGAGGTAGATGATAAATATGAGGACGGCCTGGGTGACATAGAAGGCTTTTCACATATTATCCTGGTCTATCACTTCCACCTGGTAACCGGTTTTGACCTGAAGGTCACCCCTTTTATAGATGATCAGCCGCACGGGCTTTTTTCCACCCGCGCGCCCCGCAGACCCAATCCCATCGGACTTTCCGTGGTCCGCCTGGTCCTGCGGGAAGGAAATACGCTTCAAATTGAAGGCGTGGACGTACTGGACGGAACCCCGCTTTTGGACATAAAACCATTTTCCCCGGAATTTGACTGCCCCGAATCAGCCCGGACCGGCTGGATGGAAAAGGCAAAGGGAAAGGTGCAGGAAAAGAAGGCAGACGACCGGTTTAAATAATAAATTTGAATAATAAACTTTAAAAAAATCCAGGCGAAATGATAAAAATACCGGATAAAAGACCGCCTGGGAGGGCGGATTCACCCTCCCAGGCGATATATGAAAAACAAGGGATAAAAGCAAACCGTTTCCGAAATCGCTTACAGTGCAAGTAGCCGAGTTACGGCTCTGCCAATCCCTTGAAATTGTGGCGTCCCCAAGGGGATTTGAACCCCTGTCGCCGGCGTGAAAGGCCGGTGTCCTGGACCGGGCTAGACGATGGGGACGCAAAAAAACAAACACTTTTGGTGGGCCGTGTTGGACTCGAACCAACGACTCTCTGCTTAAAAGGCAGATACTCTACCAACTGAGTTAACGGCCCAGTCCAGCAGGCTTAAAAGTTTTCTTTGTATATATTTCAAGTTTGATTGTCAATATAAAAGTAAGCCTTTTCCGGAAATTTTTCAAACCGTAAGCTCCTTTTGGCAAGACAGCTTCCGCTGCCAACCTGTCTATTTTCTCCAGAACTCCGGCACCAAAAAAATTATTATGGTATAGATTTCCAGGCGGCCCACCAGCATGCACCAGGCAAGCAGCCATTTGCCGAAATAGGGGATATCTGCATAATTGCCCGCCGGACCCACCAGGGCCAGGCCCGGGCCGATGTTGCCTATGGATGCGGCCACAGCCGAAAATGAAGTGACAAAATCCACGCCCATCGCCGCCAGGACAACCGAGCAGAGAACAAATATACCCATATAAAGCGCCAGAAAACCCAGAATGCTTGTGACCACCGTATCCGCAACCGGTTTTTCTCCTAATTTCACGTAAGAAACAGAGTGAGGGTGCATCAGGTTAAACAGCTCCTTGTAGCAGAACTTAAAGCACAGCATTATCCTCATCATTTTCATCCCCCCGCCGGTGGAGCCGGCAGAAGCCCCCAGAAACATGCACACCAGGATGATAAGCTGAGCCACGGCCGGCCACTGATTATAATCGGCTGTGGCATATCCCGTGGTGGTCAGAATTGAAATTACCTGGAAGGCCCCGTAACGCAGAGATTCGCCGGCGGTGTCATAGACCCGGATAAAAACACTTATGCTCACCACGCAAATCAGAATCAGCACCGTGAGAAGAAAAAAGCGGCATTCGGGATTCCGCCAGTAATCAAGCGGCCTTCCCTGCAGCATCCTGTAGTGCAGGGAAAAATTAATGCCTGCCAGCAGCATGAAGCCCATGAAAACAATATCAAAATAAAGGCTGTCATAATGGGCAATCGAGAGGTTTTTGGTTGAAAAACCGCCCGTGGGCATTGTGGTAAAGGTATGGCACAGCGAGTCATAAAGGCTCATGCCGCCGATTAAAAGCAGCAGCACTTCTGCCAGTGAAAAAAGCAGGTAAACTTTCCACAAAAGCTTTGCCGTATCGCTTATCCGGGGCCTGAGCTTGTCGGGCACCGGGCTTGGAACCTCTGCCTTGTAGAGTTGGAATCCGCCAACTCCCAGAAAGGGCAGAATCGCAATCGTCAACACAATGATGCCCATACCCCCGAGCCACTGGATAAAGCTCCGCCAGAACAGCAGTCCCCTGGACACCGCTTCAACATCGGTTAGCACGGATGCCCCGGTTGTGGTAAATCCTGAGACCGACTCGAAAAAAGCATCTGCAAATACAGGAAAAACATCGCTTATATAAAAGGGGAGTGCTCCGAAGAAACCGACGGCAGTCCACCCAATTGCCACTATGGCCATTCCCTCGCGCTGACTGATGTGCTCGGTTCTCTTTTCCCGAAACACCACAAACAGGCAAAGGCCGACA
>JAGXLE010000001.1 GCA_018334855.1 Desulfobacterales bacterium
CTACCTTGTTTCCAGGTTTCTTCTACTTGTTTTTTTGCTTTAAAATACAGTCCATACCCTATGTTTTTCCCGCAGGTCATCCCGTATATATGAATCAAAAATAACCGTTGCAGATTTTTTTGCAACAAACTTGCCATTAACCAGAAAGCAGGGAGGTCTTGCCATGTTAAACGATCCTATACATATTTCCGGTGATTCGGTGCAAAACACCAGTACAGAGCCTTCATATGCAGATATCGAGAAAACGGTAAGAAGGCAGAAAGCAGCGGAAAAAAACTTCAGGACCGGAAAGAGGAATTTTGATCCGGTACAGCAGTACATGGCCGAAATCCGGGGACACAGCCTGATCAACCGGGAGGAGGAAAAAAGGCTTGCCGGGATGGTTCAGGAAAATGATGACAGGGATGCTGCATACAAACTGGTGGTTTCCAATCTCAGGCTGGTGGTAAAGATAGCGATGAAATTTCAGCGTTTCTGGAACCGGAACCTGCTGGACCTGATACAGGAAGGCAATGTGGGGCTGATGCATGCAGTCAGAAAGTACGATCCCGCCCGTAATGTAAAGTTTTCCTACTATGCCTCCTTCTGGATCAAGGCCTATATACTCAAATATATGCAGGACAACTGGCGGATGGTAAAGGTGGTAACCACAGAGGGTCAGCGAAAGCTTTTCTACAAGCTAAAGCAGGAGCGCAGAAAACTAAGCAGCATGGGAATTGACCCTGATCCCAGGCGTCTTTCCGAACAGTGCGGGGTCGAGGAAAAAGATATAGTGGATATGGATCAACGCCTGCAGAACAGGGACATTTCCCTGGATGCCCCTTTAAATGAAGATTCGGATACCGACTGGGTTGATTTTCTCAGAGTGGAGGATGAAAAATCGGTTGAAGACCGGGTCTCTGACCGGGAAATCGACGGCATGGTCAATAACAAGGTATGCGAGTTCCGCAGGAGAATTCCCCTCAGGGAGCGCGAAATACTGGACCTGAGGATCTATTCCGATACCCCCATGACTCTGCAGTCCCTTGGAGATCGGCTGGGCCTGTCTCGGGAGCGGGTCCGCCAGCTGGAAAAACAGATAGTGGAGGACCTTAAAAGTTACCTGGAAGAAGAAATCAGCGACTTTGACGAATTTGCAGGTTACGCGTATTCGGCATAATATATCGGCCTGATTTCATATTTATACACTGTTATTAAAAGACCGCCGGCATGCTGTTTGTATTGACATGCGGCGGTTTTTTATATAATAATTTCAAGAAAGTTGATGCCAATAAATAAATTGCTGTTGTGCCGGCAGATTGTTATTTTGCTTATAAAGACAAAAAATTTATGGAAACAAAAAAAATCGTTATAGTAGAGGATCATCAGCTGTTCAGGGAAGGCTTAAAAGCCATGCTCGACAGCCGCAAAGACCTGGAAGTTATCGGAGAGGCCGAGGACGGGATGGAAGCCCTTGAACTCCTTGGTCAAAGTCAGCCCGACTTGCTGCTGCTCGATCTTTCCATGCCGCGATTGGGAGGAATCAGTGTGGTCAGGGAGGTAAAGCGTCTTTATCCGGAAATGGTGGTCCTGGCATTAACCATACATGAGTCTGACCAGTACGTTCTGGAGGCCTTTAACGCCGGGATAAACGGCTACTGCATAAAAGATGCCAGCCGGGAGGAGCTGCTGGTGGCAATCAGCAGCGTGTTAAAGGGAAGAACCTATATCAGCCCGGGCATTGCAGATAACGTAATGGAAGGTTATATTGAGGGGCGCAAGCATCTGAAGACAAAGTCTGCATGGGACACCATCACCCAGCGGGAGCGGGAGGTGCTCAAACTGCTCGGTGAAGGGTATCAGAACAGAGAAATTGCCGACATGCTTCATATAAGTGCGAAGACAGTGGAAAAACACCGCGCAAATATAATGAGCAAGCTTGATCTGCACAGCGCGGCGGCGCTTACCTCGTTTGCAATTGAGCAGGGACTGGTTCAGAAAAATAATTAGTTAAGTTCCCCTGACTGCGTGGTAAGGTTCAAAGCAGGAAGGATAGGGAAAACCGACCCTGACCAGGGTGCCTGTGCCGGGGGCGGACCTGATTTCAAATTTTCCCCCGCATACATTTGCCCGCTCGCGCATTCCCTGTATTCCATGCCCGCTCATTGGATCCAATGAATTAAGCCTTGATTCCACGTCAAACCCGCGCCCGTCATCGGCAACCTCCAATTCAATCCTGTCGGAGTTTTTTTTCAAAGAAAGCCGGATGTTTTCCGGTTGGCCATGTTTGGCCGCATTGTTCATGGATTCCTGCAGTATCCGGTAGATAACTATTTTCAGGGGTTCTTCAATTTCTTCTTCCCGGATGTCAATTTGCTCGGTTATACGTATGTTTTTGTAAAAAGAGTTAAATTCCCTGCAGAACCAAGTGATGGTGGCCAGAAGACCCAGATCATCGAGGATCGTGGGTCGCAGATTCGCAGAAATCCGCTTGGTTTCTTTTATGGTGCCGGTCAGATAGTCCACAAGTTTTTCAAGAGACATTAACCTGTCCGGAGGGTCGGAAGGCATCCCGGCCAGTTTTTCTTCAAGACTGAACTTGATGGCTGCAAGGCTGGCTCCCAGGCTGTCGTGGAGTTCCTTTGCGATTTTCTGCCGGTCTGACTCCAGGGTGTTTAGCATTCTGCGGGAAAGACTCTGCAGTTCCGCGGTCCGTTCTTCAACTCGTTTTTCCAGTTCCGTACGGGCTTTTTTAAGCTCCAGCCTTTCGCGCTTGCGCCTGGTGATATCGTGAAAGATCCCCACTGCGCCGGTTATTTCACCCTTTGGGCTGCGGATGGGGGCGGTGTTGACAAGTATATGGCGGGGTTTTTTGCCGGAAGGGTAAACAGTGAGTTCGTGGTCGACAATCATTTCCCCTTTAAACACCGAGCGGCAAAGCGGAAGGTCCACCGGGTCATATGGCGCCGAGCTGTTGTTATATCCGGTTTTCGTGTTATGATCTTTTTGAAATGCAGGTGATTGCTGGTATAATTGCCGGGCAGCCGGGTTGGTCATTACGATTCTGCAATCCTCGTCAACCACCACTATGGCTTCAGGCGCGTTATTTATGATGGCCTGAAGCGCTGTTCTCTCTGTATCCAACTGTTCCATAAGTCGGTTGCGTTCGGTTTCGTCACGCGCGACTGTAACCGCACCCACTATTTGTTCGTTGTGCATGAGAGGGACGGCATTAAATTCATATATCCGGTCAGAGCCCCGGGCATCGGGGCGAAGGTATTTTTCTGATCTTACCGGGTTTCCGGCGAGGGCCTTGTTACATGGAAGTTTTTCAAACGGCACCAGCTGCCCGTTTGGATACTGCAGTGCTTTTTTTTGAATGAACTTTTTCCATGGTATTCCCACAGGATCAAAACCCATCATTTTTATGGCTGCAGGGTTGGCCATTATAGGGGTTCCGGACTTTTCATATACGATTACCGGTTCGGCAAGCGCTGAAAACACCTGCGCCATTTCCACGCTGATGTGATCAGCTATCTGGCCGGGCTGAAAGTGTTGGAAAGCCAGGGATATAAATGAGGCAAGCTGCGCCAGAAGAGACTCGTCTTCTTCGCTGAAGCCGTCTTTGTGTGAATCGAGCAGCAGCATTATAGCTGGGGAATTGTTGAACTGGTTTATCATTCCGGTGCAGAGCATTTCCGATACAGGCCTTTTGGCAGAAAGCTGCCTGCTTTCTTCCTTTCCCTGCGGCCAGACTGCTTCAGACAGCCTGAGGGTATGCTGATTTTCCAAAAGCTTCTGCAATACTTTGTAATTAAAAAGATCTGTGGCCTGGTTAATATGATTGCCCGGTAAATTTTCAGGGGCGTAATAATTTTTGATCCGGAAGTAATGGTTATTTTCTTTTTCAATTTCGCAGAATGCGGCAAACCTGCATTCTGCAAGCCCGCATGCAGCCTCCAGGGCCTTTTCTATAATCCTGTCCGCGGTTTCGGCAGCAAGTATTGATTGCGAAGCACTGATTAAGGCCTGCAGTTTTTCCGGGCTGTTGCATAAGTCCCGATCGGTGCTCTGTTTTCCGGTCAGGTAAGATGAGTGAATTGAAAAGCAGGTGATATCTCCGGCCGGATCTCTATGGGCGGTAATTTTTTTGAAAAGTCTGCTGCTGTCGGCTTGCCGGGCAGCGGCGGTCAGATTTTGATGGGAAGGTCCGTTGTTATTGTTGCCCTCGCCGGTCTCCCCGGCAATCCGCATTCGGCCTGTCCCGGAAAGAAGGCTATCTATATTGAAATTCGAGATCTCTGCTTCCCGGCTTATACCGAGGATCCGGCGTGCGGATCTGTTGAGGTAAAGCAGTTTGCCCCGCGGATCGGTAATAGCTGCCAGATCGTCTGTTTTTTCAACAAGTGCGGAGATCAGGTCATGCATATCTTTCCGGTGTATATAAATTTTTTTAGGTTCTTCTATATTGGGGGCCGGCTCCTGATTTCCCGCTTTGTTTGTCAGGAAAAAGCAGCGGCCCTGCTTATCTGAAAATATAATTCTTTTTCCATGGTTCGCGAACATTTGTTTTAAAATTTGCAAGTGCCCGGTACAGGGCCCCGCAGGCAAGTTCCGCGCAATGATGAGAGTCCTGCGGAAGAGTTTGCAGATAGTTTATAATATCCTGCGGGGTTAAGCCCCAGGCGTGTGCTGTGGTTTTTCCTTTAACCAGGTGAGCTATGGTATTGGCGCATGCCCTCGTGTTTATACAGCCTTCGATGCGGAAAGATATTTCACTGACACGGTCGCGGTTAACGCACAAAAAAACCTCCACCGTGTCTCCGCAGTCCCCGGTATTTCTGCCGTACCCGTCAGGGGCGTTAAGGGTCTCGAAATAGTCGGAACAAAATGCCATTTCCAGGTACTGTTCTGAGTGATCGTTAAAAAAATCAAATCCCTTTTCCATTTTCACTTTTCCCTTTTTCTGATTTTGGCACGTGCCGTAATAGTTCAGAGGTGTTCTACATTATGATGACTGATTGGTCAAATACGAACCGGCACTCCTGACCGGGACTGCGGGGCGGGACCAGTTTTTTAAGAAAAAATACTGGAAGGGGGGATGGGCTGGCTAAAAGCTATTTCTCGTTTGAGGTTTTTTTCCTGTGGCACTGTGCGCACTGGATCGGGCCTTTGCTTTTTTCCAGATGGCAGCCCTTGCACTGGAGATGATAGGCCCGGATCAGTTCAAGCCTGCCGTTTTCTTCGGGAAGATGGCAGGATGAACATTGTTTGCCGATGGAGGTTCGGCCGGAGAGTTTTTCCCCGTTTTCATAGACGTGGTGGCAGGTGCTGCAGGATTCGATCCCGGCGGTTTTGTTGTGCTTATCATGTTTAAAAGACACCACAGGGCGCCTGCGTTTTTCAAATCCGCTGTCTTTGACAGTAATGATATATCCCTGTGCCCAGACTGCCATGGCCGCAACCAGTATGCCGGCAATTGCCGCTGATATAATTTTTGCACGCAGATAATCCATAAGCGCCCTTATTCTTTTTTCATGCATTCATAGAGAATGTCTGCGAGGAACTTGATCTCCATGCCGAGTTCATAATGGTTGATTATATCTTCGAGTCCGCCGTGGCAGTTGTGACAGGGGGCGATCACCACTTCAGCCCCTTTTGATTTTGCGGAAGCCAGTTGTTCGGCCTTGATGCGGTTGCTTTTCACCCTTTTGTTTTTAAACGGAGGGCCGCAGTTGATAACTCCGCCGCCTGCTCCGCAGCAGAAGTTGTGCTCCCGGTTGGGCTCGAGTTCGATAAAGGTTTTGCAGGTTTTGTCTACAACGTACCTGGCTGTTTCGTGAAGTCCTCTCCCGCGGACGATGTTGCAGGGATCATGAAAGGTAACAGGCTGTTCAAATTTATTTTCTATTTCAATGTGTCCCTGCTGCAATATTTCATAGTAGAATTCAATGGCATGTACCATCGGCAGCGGCGGCATTTTCCATCCCAGAAGCCGGTTGCCCACGTCATAGACCGAGCGGAAGGCATGCCCGCATTCGCCCATAACAATTCGTTTGGTTTTAAGCCGCGTTGCTGCTTCAAAATGCACCTTTTTCAGGCGGGCTGTCATTTCCATGTCTCCGGTATACATGCACATATCGCTGTTATCCCAGCCAGGCGTGGCAGACATGGTCCAGTCGGCTCCGGAGGCATGCATTATCACGGCCATCTGGTATATAAGCTGGGCCCGGAATTTGGGTTCAGGGCCTATAACTGAATAGAAGATGTCAGCCCCTTCCTTTTCAATCGGTATTCTTATATTCGGGATTTCATCCCTGGCTTCTTCTTCCTGCCACTGCAGGGTGTCAATCCATTCATCGTCTCTGACCCACATCTGGTTCATGGTTGCCGAATGGCTGTGTGCGGTGTCCTGTATATACTGAGGCACCACGCCCAGCTTGTGACAGGCGCGCCTTATAAACAGCATCAGGTAGGCTACGTCAATGCCGAACGGGCAGTACATCATGCACCTTCGGCACAGGTTGCATTCAGTAAACGCTATTTCGCAGGCCTTTTTCATGAAATCAGGGCCCACTTTCCCCTTCCGGGCCATGATTACCGCTATAGTCTGCTTGACTTTGCCGGCGGGCGAAAGTTTAGGATCACGGTCATTGGAAAGGTAATGATGGCAGGCTTCGCTGCACATGCCGCAATGAACGCAGGCGTTGCTATAGGCCGACAGACGGGCCCCGCCTTCGGTGCGGATAAGCTCGCTTAACACGGAGTGGATTTTCTCCCGGGTCAGCCGCCGGGCTCCCTCTTCAATGGCGACGTCATGAATTTGTTTTTGGTCTGCCCCGGTTTCAGTGTTGTTTTTAGTATTCATGCAAATAACCTGTTTTAAATGAGCTGAGCTTTTTTATTTTACCAGTCCCTGGCGCCTTTTACTGCCCCGAATTCCGAACCGGAATATCCCCTTGTAAAGGGGAAAAGCGCCATGTGAAACAGTCGGGTAAAGGGCAGACAGATCAGCATAAGTTCTCCGCTGAGCATGTGAAGCAGACCTGCTGTTTCAAAGCCGTACCACTGGTGATAAGTCCAAAATCCCGTTATAAAGGGGGCTGCTACAAGCAAAAGCAGCACATAATCTCCGGCCGTGGAAAGATATCTCACGTCTTTTTGCAGGATTCGCCTGGCAAGGAAAAACAGCAGGCAAAGCACAACAATTATTGTCATGATATCTGCTGCGGCGTTGGGCAGGTACCACCACCCGGTTTGCCAGGATTCCATTATAAGGATGACATGTGCGGCAACAAAAATCGGTGTTAATATAAGGCATATATGGAAAACAAAAGCTATGATTGTAAAAACAGGGTGATCGCGCATACCCTTGCTTGCAAAGGGGAATATCCAGTGGATTATTGAGCGGGCGGCATAATAGAAGCTGAAATACTGATAGATGACAGGGTCTTTTCTGCGGGCCTTTAAAGCCAGTAAGACCAGACGCAAAACAGTGCCGCCTATAAAAACACCAAAAGCGACCCATACCAGAAAACCGCTGGCCAGAGGGTATATTTCGTGCATAGAGGCTCCTTTCCTATGGGGCCAGGGCGTCTACTTCGAAGACGTGTCTGCAGTACTGACCGCCTGCGCTTTCCGGCAGTATACCTTTTACCAAGAGCCTGCGCCCGTCCGGGCTGAAAACCGGCTGCATGACGGCGGCAAAAACCTCGTCAACGGGGCGGCCGTCAACAACAATCGTGTATCTGCCGTCTCTTTCCGCTTTGGCGGCCACGTGGCTGCCGTCCGGGCTGAAAACCGGCTGCCAGGCCATGTCGTTCGGGGTGTCCCAGATTGTGTCGTCTGCCGCTATGTACCATTTGCCGCCTGATTTTCCAACGCAGGCAATGCGGTCCCCGCCGGGACTGTAGACCGGGTCTGTGGCCAGTTCATTGAAGCGGAGATTCCACGGCTGATCGTCTTCGGCAATGGTCCATCTGCCGAATTCCGGGGCAGTCACTGCTGCTATGCTGTTTCCGTCCGGGCTGTAAATGTGGTGCCAGAGCTGAAAGTAGCGCCGGTTCCAGATCACTTCCCCGTTTCGCGCAAGGCTCCAGCCTCCGGCCAGTTTTACAGGTGCGCTGACTGAGCCGTCTGAGGGATGGAACCTGGGCGCCCATACGCATGAATATTGTTTGTCCCAGGTTTTGCCGTTGACTGCAATGGTGTAGTCATAAAGGCTGGTCCTGACTTCGGCTGCCACTTGGGATCCGTCCCCGGAAAAATCGAGGTCCCATACATTTACGTAATGTGTATCCCAGGCATTTCCGTTTACTGCAACAGTAAAACAGCCTTGCTGAAAATTGTCTATATCAGCCTCTGCAAACCTTTTGTCCTGGACCACTGCCGCGATATTTTTCCCGTCCGGGGTCGCTATCAGGCATGTCAGGGCGAGAAAGCTGTTTTCCCAGGGTATGTCATCTGTGAGGGCAAAATATTTAAGTTCGCTTTGTGCGGCTGCTGTGATGCTGGAGCCTTTAGTGCTGAAAATCGGGTTCCAGACAAATTCATACCAGTTGTTCCATGTAACCCCGTCCACGGCGACGGTCCACATTGCGGTATCTGAAACCAGGGCGACCGGGCAGTTTTCCTGGGTAAAACCAAGGCTCCATGCCTTTTCAAAATGCGACTCCCAGGGTTGGCCGTTTACGCAGACGGAGAATTCTTCAGGCCCGGTTTTTACAATGGCGGCGATTTTTTCCCCGTCGGCACTTACATGGGGCTCTTCCATGTATTCATAGGCCGGGCGCCATTTATCAAAGTCCCCGACTATCCTTCTGCCCGGCGTCCAGTCCCAATTCTGCCGATCCTGCATTGTTTGCCCCCCGGACTTGCCGTGTGGTTAAATCCCTGATTAAGGAGTGTCCATATAATATACACTATATATGGGGGATTATCAAGGGTTGAAAAGAAAATCCCGTTTATTCGTTTTTTTCAGTGATCAACCCTGCAATTTCGGCGACCCTGGCTCCCAGCCCGGCCGCATTTTCCAGTGCGCCGTCATCGGGTGCTCCTGTGCAGGCTGTTCCGTAATGACCGGTTGCCGACATTGGATCTCCTGCGATTACCATGCCGTATATGAGCAGGCACTGGATGATGGACATCATAGTGGTCTCCTTGCCGCCCGTAGGGTCCCCGGATGTGGCAAAGGCGGCCCCCACCTTGCCTTCCATTTTTTTCCTGATGCCCACGTAGTCGTCAAAGATTTTTTTGAGTTCCGCGGCCATCACCCCGAAGTAGACAGGCGAGCCTGCGATAACGCCCCGGGAGTTTAAAAAGTCTTCCTTGGTGACATCTTTTGTTGACTTTATCAGCGCGTTTGCCCCGGCAACCGATTCAACGCCCCGGGCCACGGCTTCGGCCATTTTCCTGGTGTTGCCCCCCTTGGAATAATAAAGCACCAGTATCTGCATGATTGCCTCCTTTTAGGTTTAAAAAATATAACATTTTTCAGGAGTTGAATCAAAACAGCAGGTTTTTGCCGGAAAGAACCCCCCGGCCGCTGACAATGCGATTGATCTGGTTTGTGCCTTCAAAAATCTGGGTCAGCTTGGCATCGCGCATCAGTTTTTCTGCTACAGATCCTTTCATGTAACCGCTTCCGCCCAGGATTTGGACAGCGTCTGTAGTTGTCTTCATGGCCGCGTCAGATGCAAAGCACTTGGCCGAGGCCGCCTCGGTTGTACAGCGCCTCTGTTGATCCAGCATCCATCCAAGCTGCAGGTACAGGGCCCGGCAGGCTATAATCTGTTGATACATATCTGAGAGCATGAAGTGTATGCCCTGGAAACTTCCTATGGTCTGGCCGAACTGAACCCGTTCATTGGCCCATTTGGCGGCTTCATCAAGGGCGCGCTGGGAAATGGCCGTGCAGATGGCGGTTATGTTTACCCTGCCCCTGTCCAGGGCCATCATGGCAAGCTTAAAACCCTGGTCCTCTTTACCGATCAGATTTTCTTCTGTCAGTTCCACATCCTCGAAGAAAAGTTCTGCTACAAACAGCGCCCTGTGGCCCATCTTGTCTTCTATACGGCCTGTTTTGATGCCTGGGGTGTCGCGCGGTACCGCAAAGCATGATATGCCTTTGGTTCCTTTTTCCGGGTCCGTGGAAGCGAAAACACACAGAAGGTCGGCGTCCCTGCCGTTGGTGATGTAGCACTTGTTTCCGTTTAGAATATATTTATCCCCCTTTTTTTCGGCCCTGGTCTTCATGGCGGCCGCGTCCGAGCCGGCTTCCGGTTCTGTCAGGCAGAAGCAGGCGCTTTTATGCCCCCTGGTCATTTCTCCGAGAAATTTTTTCTTCTGCTCTTCTGTTCCGCTCAGTAAAATGGGCGCGGTTGCCAGGTGGGAGATGCCGATCATCTGGCCTATGGCGCAGCAGTCGTAGTTAAGTGCTTCTGTTACCATGTAGTGGGTCACGTGATCCATTCCTGACCCGCCGTAGGATTCAGGAATGTTTGTATAGAGAAAACCTAGTTCGTGGGCTTTTTTTAAAATCTCTTCGGGGTAGACCGGATCGGCGTCATATTCGAGAGCGACCGGACGGATCTCATTTGCCGAAAATTCGCGGGCCAGTTCTACGAATCTTTTTTGTTCCGCGGTAGGGCTGAAGTCTATCATGGTTTTATTCTCCTTCTTAAAATGTTTTTCCGGAGGAGGGTCTGCCTAAACTTAAATCCTGATTTTGATCATTTATCATTGAATAAAGCGCTGTTCAATGATTTTATCGCCTGACAAATCAACAAGGAGCCTGGATTTCCTGGCATTAGCCTGTTGGAGCCTGGTTTTTAAGGTTGACAACATGGCCTGATCCGGGGCATCAGTTTTATATAATACCTGCAGCCTGGCAGCAAAGCACAAACCCGGCCGAACTGCCGGGGCTTATCAGGGCCTGCCTTGAAAAACTGAAAAAGGAAAGATGGACCGATTCGGGTCGGGAAGGAGAAAGTGTTATGGCGCACAAAAGAGTCGATACCCTACAGAAGGCACATGATTACGCAAAAAGACATGAACTGGAAAGCGGCGGATGCGCCCAGTGCTGCCTGGCCGGCATATTTGAGGCCCTCGGCGTGGAAAATGATGAAGGGGTTTTTATGGCGGCCACAGGGCTGGCCGACGGGGTAGGGCTTACCGGCGACGGGCACTGCGGCGCACTTTCCGGCGGCGTGATGGCCATCGGGTATTTTTTCGGCCGCAGTAAAAAAGATTTCGGCAACATGAAAAAGCAGTTAAAGGCCTGTATCCTTGCAAAGAGCCTTCATGATGCTTTTGCGGAAAAATACGGCACCTGCAGATGCGCCGATCTGCAGGAAAAACTGGCAGGCCGTTTTTTCAACCTTTACGATCCCGAAGAGATGGAGGCCGCACTGGAGGCCGGCATGCCGGAAAAGTGCTCAGACGTGGTCGGAGAAACCGCCCAGATGGCCGCCCACATCATTCTGGCCGAAAAAGACCGGGAGGCGGAGAAGAGTAAAGATTGATCCTTGTTCCGGGCAGTTATACCGTGACTCTTTATCATTTCTTCCGGGGGCGGATCCCGGATCCGGATAGATATCGATAGTTTGCTAGAAGCGCTCTATAAGCTTGTCTATAAGATAGGAGCTTTCCCTGATGGCCTGTTCGCTAAACGGACCGAACCAGTCTGCTATTTTGTTAAATTCTGATATAAAGCGCTGTTTGTCGCCTTTTTCCACCATTTCCAGGTTTTCATTTATATTTTGGATATAGTCTTTTAATAGATCGCGACGCTGCTTTGAGGCGAATATAATTTCCGCGTACATGGCCGCGTCCTGAGCAAACAGCCGTCCCACCATGCCCAGCTCCAGGCGGTAGATGGGGCTTGAAAATTCCAGGGTGCGCGCGACAGGCACTTTTTTGCGCTCCACGAACTGGCCGAAGGCAAAGGTGGCGAAATGGCGCAGAGACTGGACAACTGCCATGATATCATCGTGTTCTTCCCCAGATGACGTGACCACGACAGTCCCCCAGGCGGTGAACTGATCCAGGATCCACTGGCAGGCCTCCTGGTCGCGCCCGGGGGTTGCGACAACGATCTGCTTGTCCAGCGATGACGTGGTGGGACCGAACAAAGGGTGCAGACCCATTACCGGCCCCTTGTGGGCCCGGGTCATGGCCTGCAGGGGCTCCTGCTTTATGCTGGTAATATCGGCTAATACGGCCTTTTCCGGCAGGTAAGGAGCCAGTTCATAAATGGTATCAACCGTTTTTTCAATGGGAACCGAGATAATGGCCAGGTCAACGCCGCTGCACAGGGATTCTGCCCGGTCCCAGTCATTTTTTCCCATCAGCCTGACCCGGTATCCGGACCCGGAAAAGCAGGACTCAAAATATCTGCCCATTTCCCCGTATCCGCCCACGATCAGGACATCCGCTCCGGGCTTTATGGCCTTGCGGCTCATCTGTCCGGTCTGCTCCATTCTGGACTGGCGAAGAATGCTTCTGTAGAGTTCCTCTATAAAATTCTCGTCCAGCCCGGCTTTCCGGCCCTGGCGGCGCCGCACGGAAATAAGGTCTTCTTCCCTGGCCGGATGGTATACCGGAAGATGATGCTTTTTTTTGATCTCCACAATCCGGTTGACCAGTTTCTGCCGCCGTCCCAGCAGGGAAACAATCTGTTCATCGGCTGAATCGATTTTTTTTCGAAGCTCTTCGAGTTCTTCCTGGTAATTTTCGTTGCTTTGCCGGTCTGTCATTAGTGCTACCCTTAATACACCTTAATGGAAGTAAACCATTCGCTTTCCCCGGGGACAGATTTAAATTTGTCTCCAATCGCCGCTCACCCCTCCAAAACAATATAGAATCAGAAACGGATGTCAAGAAGAAGCAGTCATTTCAGAGGTCGCCGGAAGGTTATTTTTTTGCAAAGGCAGATAAATTGCGTTATTGTCAAAATCTGAGCATATAAATCTTTAGAATGCAGGGATGCATATGAATATGAAAAAGAAACTCTATATCTCTCTGGCCGCCGGTGTTGTCCTCTCGGCGCTGGGGTTTTATTTCGCCTTTCGCAATGTACCGTTTGACGCGCTGGCAGCAAGCATGGCAGGCATAAATTACCTCTGGCTTATTCCCGGGGCTGCTATAGGACTGTTTTCATTTGCGGTGCGGGCTCTTCGCTGGCAGGTGATTCTTGGTTCCACCCTGAAGCTTTCGTTTTTTTCCGCATTTCATCCCCTGATGATCGCTTTTATGATCAATTCCGTTCTGCCGGGTCGCATAGGGGAGCTGGCGCGGCCGGCCATCATCAAGAAACAGGACAATGTGCCTTTTTCCCTGGGCATGACCACGATTGCAGCAGAGCGTATCCTTGACGCCATCACGCTTATAGTGCTGTTTGCATGGGTGCTTGCCACTGTGCATATCGATCCGGGCCTGCAGACCGAGTTCCGGGGCTACCGGTTGAATTTGGAGAAGCTGGAAAATATTGCTTCCGCAATGGTAAGGGTCTGTATAGCCGTTGCAGCGGCTGTGATAGTTGTAAGTATTCCCGCTGTTCAGAGGTTTTTAAAACGGGTGATAATAAAGGCGCCCTCCCTGTTTTTTTCCGAGAACAGCCCGATTGGAGCAGGGGTGCTTGAAAAATGTTGCCTGCCGCTGACCCGTATAATTGACCATATTGCAGCAGGACTTTCAATGGTGAAGCAGCCCATGAGCCTTTTATTATGTGTCGCCTATTCGGCGCTAATATGGCTGCTCCAGGCTGCGGCCCTCTATGTGGCGGCGCTGGGCTTTCCGTCAATAGCTCTGGATTTCAGCGAGATGACCGCGGTATTTATTATTATCTGTTTTTTTATAATGCTTCCCTCAGTACCCGGGTACTGGGGTCTCTGGGAGGCCGGGGCGGTGTTTGGCGCCGCACTTTTCGGAGTGAGCTCAGAGGCTGCAGCCGGTTTCGGTCTTTTGAGTCATGCCATGATGATATTTCCGGTGATCGGCGTGGGAGTTGTTTCAGCTTTTGTCACCGGGGTAAGCATACTCGGCATAAGCTATGAAACAAGAAATGAATCCTTGCCAATTGACAGGTAAGACGGCGCTTTACTATTTGAGCAGCATTTGCGCACTATTTCCGGGCAGCGGCTCGTCGTAGAACCATCCCTGCCCGTATTCACAGTTCATCTGCTGCAGGGTTTTTACTTCATCCTCGGTTTCAATGCCTTCGGCCACGACCTTCATGCCGAGTCTGTGTGCCAGTTCTATGGTGCTGCCCACAATAGCCTGGTTTCTCGGCGTGTCGTGTATGCGGTGAATAAGCGACTGGTCGATTTTCAGGGTGTCAAAGGGAAACCTGTTCAGGTAATTGAGCGAGCAATATCCTTTCCCGAAGTCATCTATGGAAGTGCCTACATCAAGGCGTCCCAGTTCGGCTAAAATTTCAGACAGTCTTTCAGTGTTTTCGATCAGTGCGGTTTCGGTTAGTTCAAGATTGATGTATCTGCTCCGGGCTCCTGTTTTTTCCAGCGCATCCTGGAGCACAAAGAGGAAATCGGAAGTTCCGAATTGATGGGCTGATATATTTATGCTTATTGTAAAGTTGTTGTCTTCTCCCAGCGAGTTTTCCCATTGCGCGGCCTGGCGGCATACCTCGTAAATCGCCCATTTGCCCAGAGGTATGATAAATCCCGTATCTTCTGCAATGGAGATAAACTTTTCCGGCAATATTATGCCCTTTTTGGGATGCATCCACCTGAGCAGGGCTTCATATCCTTTGACATCTCCGCTTTTCAGAGAAACAATGGGCTGGTAATACATCGTGAATTCGCTGTTGTTGAGCGCGTTGCGCAGATCAGGCTCAAGTTCCAGTCTGCGCATGGCTTCCTGGTGCAGTGTGTCATCAAATATTTTGAATCCGCCCCGCGGGCCGACCCGGCTTGCGGCCAGGCCGGCATCACGAAACATTGTTTCCGGGTTGGTATAATAAGGAGGGTGGTTGTAGACTACACCTACGTTTACTCTTCCTGTAATTTCATGTTTTTCCAGGTAAAGAGGTCCGCTCAGCGACTCATAAATCTTTATGGCCGCTGCATCCCCCCTGGCTGCCGAGGGCAGGTCAAAAAGCAGGACCGCAAATGTATTCTCCCCGCTTCTTGCCAAAAGGGCGTCATTAGGAAGAATGTTTTTTAGCTGCTCTCCCCTTTTTATAAGGTACTGATTGGCGGCATTGCGGCCCAGTGTTTCGAATAACTGGTTGTATTTGCCTATCCTTACTGCGAGAACGGCAAAAAGCGAGGGATGCCGCTTGTTGCGATGTATCTGTTCGGTCAGGCGCTGCAGGAAGAACCGCTGGTTGGGCAGTCCTGTTGCTGAATCGTACATATTGAGATATTCTTTTTCAATATCTCTTAGCCTCTTTTTTTCCAGGCTGGCAAACATCCTGGCGCGCAGTAATACGGGGTTAAACGGTTTTGTCAGGTAATCTTCAGCCCCCGTTTCAATGCATTTTACAGCGCTTTCCGTGTCGTCTACGGCAGTAACCATGATTACCGGAATGTCTCTTAGATCCGCGTCGGCCTTCATGGTTTCGAGAACTTCATGACCATCAACTTCCGGCATCATGACGTCGAGCAGTACCAGATCTATGCGGTACTTTTTGAGCAGCTCAAGTGCCTGCTTTCCGTTTTCCGCCTCATGGATTTCCGAGATGCCCTGTTTGGACAGCATCCTGACCAGGGCAAAACGGGTAGACCTGACGTCCTCAACCACCAGGATCGAAACATCATTGTCCATAGGAAGTTTTTCTCTTATTCCCCCTTGAATACGGGTGAGCGTTTTTCCAGAAACGCTGTAAATCCTTCCGCGGCATCCTTGGATTCTCCGGCGATCCTGCTTCCTTCACGCTCGGTTTTAAGCCCCGCATCAAGGCCTTCATAAAGGCCCGCGCTCATGGCGCGCAGTACGCAGCCAACTGCAACGGGCGGACGTTCAGCCAGTTTATGTGCAAAGGAGGTGACTTCATCCATCAGTTTTTCCGGAGGCACGATCTGGTGCACCAATCCGGCATCCAGTGCTTCGGCCGCGCTTAAGCGTTTGGAAAAAAGTATCATTTCAAGTGCCCTGGCCCTGCCTACTTCCCTCATCAGGCGCTGGGTGCCGCCCCAGCCCGGGATAATGCCCAGATTAAGCTCGGTCTGGCCGATCTGTGCTTTGGGGGAATCCGCCATAATTCTGAAATGGCAGCAGAGAGTCAGTTCCAGGCCGCCGCCGAAGGCATGACCGTTTATGCCGGCAATCAAGGGTTTTTCAAACCTGTCTATCCGGCGCCAAAGTTCTTCTCCTTTGGGTCCGGTTTTGGCCTGATTGGCTGAATCCTTTACATCAAAGCCTGCTGAAAAGCATTTTTCTCCGGCTCCGGTAAGGATTACCACCCGCACGTTCTTATCGTTTTCCACCTTGTCCAGAGCTTTTTCGAAATCTTCCAGTGCCGCCAGACTCCATGCGTTTGCCGGAGGGCGGTTAAAGGTGATGGTGGCAATATTGTCCTTGATTTCCAGAATGTTTAACTCCTCTGCCATTGCTGCCTCCTTGTGATATATTGATTCAACTTGATAAGGCTTGATTTTTTCAGACCGGTTTCAAATATTTATACGGTTTCACAATGTTAGGATTTTGACCTTTAATTTTACAGGCCCCCGAAGCCCCCGTCATCTATTTCAATTGCCGCGCCGCAGCCGTCGCTTATTGAATCGAGCCTGCCGATGCTGACCGGAAGCACGGTACGGGCATAGAATTCCGCGGTCTTGATCTGGCCGTTGTAAAATGCTTCGTCTTTTTTCTTTATCTTGCCGGCCAGTTTCTCTGATGCGACCTGGGCCCGCCACAGAAGCATCCAGCCGATAATCACGTCTCCGAGCACATCTAAAAACGGCCATGAATGAGCAAAGGCTGTTTTTATTTCTTCGGACATGGCTTTTTTGCCAAGCTCCATAGATACTTCCCCCAGCCGGTTAACAGCATTATCCACTTTTTTTGCCATTGGTGCAAGAGTTTCGTTATCTTTTGCAGCAGAAACCGTTTTCTGCATTTCTTTTAGCAGATCGCCGAACACCTTGCCTTTTTTCATGCCTATTTTTCTTCCGAGCATGTCCATAGCCTGGATGCCGCTGGTGCCTTCGTAGATAGAGGCGATCTTGCAGTCCCTTGCGTACTGTTCCACCGGGTAATCCTTGCAGTATCCTGCTCCGCCGTATACCTGTATGGCCTGTATACAGACCTCGTGACCGTGTACCGCCAGATAGTCCTTGATAACCGGGGTCAAAAGATCGTATATATCACCGTAAAATTCCCGCTCCTCTTCGGATTCGGCAACATTGGCCATACTCCTGCAGGTGGCTGCATAGTAGAACAGGCTGCGCATTCCGTCTACGTATGACTTCATCCATAGCAGCATGCGCCGGACGTCCGGGTGCTTGATAATAGGCACTGCGGGGGCTTCATGATTGAAAAAGTCGCTCATATCACGTCCCTGAACGCGCTCTCTGGCGTAATTGACCGCCAGCATATAGGCCGAGGTTGCATAGGCAAGGCCCTGCAGCCCGGTTGCCATCCTGGCACCGTTCATCATGTTAAACATGATTTTCATGCCCTTGCGCTCCTCGCCGAGAAGGTAGCCTGTGCATTTGCCCTTGGACCCCAGAGCCATGCTGCAGGTGGCGTTGGCATGGATGCCGTGTTTTTCTTCTGTACCGGTGCAGACAATATCGTTTTTCTGCCCGGGGGTCCCGTCGTCGTTTAACAGGTACTTGGGCACGATAAAAAGCGATATCCCCTTGGTTCCGTGCGGGTCGCCCTCGATTCTTGCCAGTACCGGGTGGATGATGTTTTCGCAGAGATCGTGCTCGCCCACGGTTATAAATATTTTGTTGCCTGTAAGGCTGTATGTTCCGTCTTCGTTTCTGACAGCGGTGGAGGTAAGTGCTCCCACATCAGAGCCGGCCTGGGGCTCGGTAAGCAGCATGGTGCCGCCCCACTGGCCCCTTACCAGCTTTTCCACGTATGCCTGCCTTTGCTCGTCCGTGCCGTATTTATGGATCATTTCCGCGGTGCCGATGCCCATGGTGGCATATACGAACAAGGACCAGTTGGCGCCCATGAAGTATTCGCTCGCAGCGGTAGCAACAAGGCTGGGGGCCCCCTGTCCGCCCATTTCAGCAGGTGCTCCGAGACAGCCCCACTCGCCTTCGAGCAGCAGTTTGTGTACGCGGTGAAATGATTCGGGAACCTTTACTGCGCCGTTTTCAAATTTTACCCCCTGCTCGTCGCCTTCCTGCATGGTGGGAAGCAGTTCTTTTATGGCGAGTTTGCGCGCCTCGGTAATGATCATGTCGCAGGCTTTCCGGTTAAAATCCTTGTACAGGTCGTATCCCAGAAGTTTTTCGCCGTTCATCTGCTCCCAGATAACAAAATCAATGTCTCTTCTGTCTGCAATTTGCTGTGCCATTCGTGCTTTGGTTCCTTTCCTGTTTAAAAATTCATGCCTGAGCTTAAAACAATTGTTGTAAAATCCTCGAAGTTTTTTTAAAAATCGTGTAGGGTACTACACGATTTGCACAGGATACCCGGATGCGGAGGTTTGTCAATAAAAAAAGATAACTGGCCGGATTCGGAAGAAAATATCACAGGCGGGCCAGGGGCCAAACAGCGCCGGATGACCTGCCGGGAGACTCGGGAAATGAAAATCGGAGAACTGGTCAAAAAGACAGGGGTTTCCAAGGAGACCATTCATTACTATATCCGTGAAGGAGTGCTGCCAAGACCCCGGAAAACCGGAACAAACAAGGCGGATTACGGGCAGCATTACGTGGATCAGATAAGGCTTATAAAGGCTTTGCGGCAGAATTACTTTCTGCCGATATCTGTGATCAAGAAACTGATGGAAAAGCAAAAGGAGAAAACCCCTGCGGATCAGCTTTCGTTCCGGTTTTTGACCGAATTTATCCGTCCCCTGGACCAGCTGCTTTCAGGCGAGGTGGCAGGGAGACAGGCCTTTATGGAGGCCACGGGAATTAGTACGAAATGGCTTGAAAAAATGGAGCAGTGGAACATTATCACTGGTGAGCAGCGCAACGGGCAGCGGTATTATTCCCGCGATGACGTGATAATCGGAAAGCTTCTTGTGGATATGGAGCGCACAGGCCTCGGTCCGCGCGACGGGTTTAATCCGGAAGAACTGCGGTATCTCACGGATATGATCCGGGAACTGGTGGCAAAGAACGTCAACAGAAAGTTCGGACAATCTAATAGCCCGGATAATGACCGGATGTCTTCTGAAGAGATAAGCAGGCAGGGCAGCGGGTCAACCGAGATTATGAGCCTGTTTTTTTATCACATTTACAGAAAGATCGTAAAAGAGGAATACCGGAGGTATTTCAGAAATATGGAAAAAGGAAAGCAGGATCACGGGGAATGGAACCGGTAATAGAAGTTCGCAGCGTATACAAATCCTTTAAAGGCGTGCACGCGGTAAACGGAGTGGATCTGGAAATAAGCGGCGGCGGGTTTACTGCTTTGCTCGGCCCCAACGGGGCCGGTAAAACCACGCTTGTGGAAATGATCGAGGGAATTCAGAAGCCGGACCGCGGCGAGATCCTTATAAACGGTATGCAGTGGAAAGGAAACGAGGAGAGCCTCAGGCACATCATAGGGCTGTCGCTGCAGGAGACGCGCTTTATTGATAAGTTAAGCGTCCGGGAGATTCTTCGGCTTTTTGCCTCGTTTTTCGACTTGGGCAAAAAGAGGGTTTCGGAGATACTCGAGCTTGTGGGTCTTGAAAGCAAGAGCCGGTCCTGGGTCGGAAACCTCTCGGGGGGCCAGCGCCAGAGGCTGGCCCTGGGTATAGCGCTTTTAAATTCGCCAAAAGTACTGCTCTTGGATGAGCCGACTACCGGCCTGGACCCCAACGCCCGCAGAGAAATATGGTCGATTCTGCTGGATCTGAAAAAGCGCGCCGAAACTTCACTGGTCCTTACCACCCATTACATGGAAGAGGCTGAAAAACTCTGCGATCATATAATGATCATGGACCGTGGAGAGGTGCTGAGAGAGGGCGGTCTGGATCAGCTCCTTGCCGAAGATGAGCGGGAAAAAATTATAGAATTTACCCTGGATGCGCCGGGACTGCCCAAAGATGCCATTGCCGGGGATGCGCCTTTTCCCATAGAGTGGGACAGTTCCAACGGCAAGGGCAGGGTGGCGCTTGACAATATTGAAACCCAGATGCCGGTTTTTTTTGATTTCCTGCGGCACAAAAATCTGCACATGAAAAACATGGAATGCAGGAAAAAGACACTGGATGATCTTTTCACAGAGATGACAGGCAGGCGCCTTCATGAGTAGAAAGCCGGTCAAATATTATCAATTATATCACCTGACAGCGGCCCATTTCAAGGAGGTAATCCGCGAGCCGGCCGTGATTTTCTGGGGCATTATCTTTCCCATGCTTATCTCGTTGGGTCTTGGCATGGCCTTTACCCAGAAAAGCGTGGTTGTACACAACGTGGGTGTGATCGCAGATCAGGGCTCAGCAGTGGAAAATAATTCAAATATCGGGGGGGTTCTGGAAAAATATGCAAAAGAGCTTCCCGCACAGAAAGGCCGGGGGGGAGACTACAGGCTCACCATCGAAAATCCGCGGCTCGGCGACACCGCTTTTGTCTTTACCGAAACGGACTGGGAAACAGCAATAGTTCTGCTAAAGCGCGGCAGGCTCAACCTGATCATAGAAGATGCAGGCGGGCAGATCCGGTATCATTTTGATCCCGGAAACCCGGATGCGGAACTTGCCTACCTGAAGCTTTCCAAGGCGCTTGAAGACGGGGCGGTTCAAAAGCCACGGGTTGCGCAAAATATCGATCCCCTGACCGTGAACGGTACCAGGTATATAGATTTTCTGGTTCCCGGCCTGATCGCCATGGGCGTGATGATGTCGTGCATGTGGGGCATCAGCTACGGCATGATCGACAAGAGGTCAAAGAAACTGCTGCGGCGGATGGTGGCAACACCCATGAGAAAGTCGCATTTCTTGATGGCGCTGATGGCGGTGCGCATCGGCATGAACATCATAGAAGCCCTGCTTTTGTTTATATTTGCCTGCCTGGTGTTCGGCATCACTGTTCAGGGAAGTCTTCCGGCCCTGGCGGTGATTTTTGTGGCCGGCAACATAGCTTTCGGAGGTATTGCGATTTTTGTCTCGTCACGCACGGCAAATACAGAAGTGGGAAACGGACTGGTAAACGCGGTGGTCCTTCCGATGACGGTTATGTCGGGGATTTTTTTCAGCTATCACAATTTTCCGCAATGGAGTATGCCCTTTATCCAGAAGCTTCCCCTGACCCTGTTTACAGACGGCATCAGAAGCATTTTTACAGAAGGGGCAGGCTTTGCCGAAACCGGGCTGCCCTCGGCGATTCTGCTTGCGATCGGCGTGCTTTTCTTCTCTGTCGGACTTCGCATATACCGCTGGCACTAGGATCTGTTGCGCCAAAACCGCTTTTTTCATTTATTATATTTTTAACTGTTGAATATCCGGTTTAAAAATACTATGATATTATTATAAATTTTAACAAACTATAAGGAGTGTCCATCCGGAAATCGGCCAAATCAGCCTTTTCCGGAAAGAGACCGGAAAAGAGAATCAGTGATAGGAGAAACACTTATTAAAGCAGCTTACAAAAAAAATCCGGAAACTGCACCGGATAAAGAGTTGGAAGAAAAAAGCAGTGTTGCGACAGAAAAAAATCAGTGCCGGTTTAACGAGTTTGATCTGCCGGAACCGGTGATGCGTGCGATCAAAGACATGGGGTTTGAATATTGTACCCCGATTCAGGCCGATATCATGCCTGCAG
>JAGXLE010000105.1 GCA_018334855.1 Desulfobacterales bacterium
GGCATGTACTTGGCATTTTCCCGCAGTTCCCGGACGTTTTCCACCTTGTTGTTCGAGGCTCCGTCGATTTCAAACACGTCAGCCGCGTTGCTCAGAGCGATCTCGCGGCATGACTGGCACTGGCCGCACGGCTCGGTTGTGGGTCCGCTCCGGCAGTTTACGCATTTGGCAAGGATCCGGGCGACCGTGGTCTTGCCGGTGCCCCGGGGACCGGAAAACAGGATGGCATGGGCCAGGCGGCCGGATGATACGGCATTGGCCAGTGTGCGCGTAATGTGCGACTGGCCGATAACCTCGCTGAATTGCTGAGGCCGGTATTTGCGGGCAAAAACCAGATACGCCATGGCGAGCCTGTCTTAATTCCTTCCCGTTGATGCGGGCATTGCGAATTGGCCCGAAAATAATGGCTTAAACCTCGCCCGTGCATTTGGATGCCGCACAGAAAAGTTCAGCGGTGGCCGCAGAAGCACGGATGGTCAGGTGGGGTTCGGGTCGATTCGTGCCCGGTAAAAAATATGGCGGAGAGAGAGGGATTCGAACCCTCGGTGCCCTTACAGGCACACACGCTTTCCAGGCGTGCACCTTCAGCCACTCGGTCATCTCTCCGCAGGCACGTCTTTATCATTGGTCGGCCAGTGCCGGCTTCGGTTCCGGCAAAGCCTTTTTCCGGTATCGTTGTCGGATTTGAAAACCATTCCCGTGTCGCCTATAAATTTCCATCCATAAAAGAACCACTGAGTATTGTCAACCGTATTCTTTCGCCCGGCCTTATCCCGCCTGCGCCGGTTTCCGGAGTGAAAACCGGCTTGATTTCTCTCGCGGGTTATTCAGATGCTTTGTTCGGATGCGGCGCATCGGCGCGTTACAATCGGTAAACTGTGGGCCTTTCATCCATATCAATGTCAATGCCGATCATATCCCCGGTTTTAAACCCGAGTCTTTTAAACTCCCTGACAATATGATCCTGCTTTTCGAATTTCCAGTAAACAAACCACACGGGATTTCTCACCGTGTCAATTCCGTAAGCATCATGGGTGCAGAGATTCAGCCGGATTCTGTCCTTGGCGATGATGGTATCGGATTCCGCCAGAAAGTAATCGATCCTGTACTGATTGTTATACAGGGCGCTGGTCAGGCGTTTCTGGAGTTCGGGCGTATCTTCCAGGTAATGATTGGCGATCTGGTAAAGGTCGTCCGGGATTTTGATGGACAGGCCCAGGACAGCGAATCTTTCATGGTTCAGGGCGAATTGCTCGAGTTCTGCCTCATAATCGTCAATGATCTGAAGTACGTCCTCTATGCTGCAGTCCCGATCGCCCCATCCGTGAACCAGGTCTTCGCACCGGTTGATAATATCCAGGTAAAAGGATTTGTTGTCCATGACATAGACCATCCGCTCCCGGTAATTCCTTTTTTTCCGGATTCTGCGGATTCCGTCCAGCCTGACGCTCCGCCGGCTGACGCTTTCGTCGAGCAGCTCCACCTTTGAGATATCCTTTGCCTGGACCACATGAATATCGCTTATATTTGAAACAATATATTCTATCTCACACGGAAATCCGAGGCACTCCTGAATATCCTCTGAAAGGCCCAGCAGTTTCATGTCATGGGGGGTTTCGGTGATGTAGGATTCGCACTGGATTTTGTGGGCATACTCGTTGGTATAGCCGAATTCCCAGTATTTCCATATCTTTTTTGCCATCACCTTTACCCCCTGGATAAAGGGCATGACAATGACCCCCATGTCCTCCGGATCGAGTTCAGGGGCGTTATTGAATTTCTGCTGCCTTGAGATCTGCAGTTTCTTGGCGGTTTTGGCAAGGTGGACGATGCGTTTCCTGGCGTATTTGATCCCGGGTATGTCTGCATTGATTTCAAGGGAGTCAAATGTCCCGCTTTTAAAGAAGGATTCCAGCGGGTGCGCGCTTCGCACGATCACCTTGAAGCTCTGGCAGGATCCGCGGAAAAAGGCCTCCAACGGGTCAAAGTTCTCGTTTCTGAAATCTCCGGCCGTAAGGTAGATAAATTCCGGGACATGGAATCCCGCTTTTTTCAGTACTTCCAGAAGCCTGATTTTTTCCGGCAGCATCTGTTCCACTGGTTTTCCTTATTTACCTGGCACCCTGTATTCCGGCAGCGCCGGATACGATTTTTTTTGATCCCGGCCCGCCCGGGCAGAATTCCATCCGTCTCCGGGTAACACGGGGTGCGGATTTTGTCAGTACTTTTCCATCCGTATCCTTAATGGGGGATGCAATGCACTATTTTACCTTAAAAGGTAGCGGCATGTTCACCTTTTTTCAAATGCCGCACAAATCCGTGACAAACGGCGATGTATGGGCATCCCTTTTTTAACCGGCCGGTTTGATAAAAAATTGCATCGCCCGGTTTTTTGTTTTGAATGGGCAATAACAGGGTGTCAATGACAGGGTTGACAAATTCAGCACGGAGGCTATTATAGATAAAATTCATTGTCGGATTTGGAGGTTTACGCAAAGCATCTTATATAATAGCGGTTAGAATTCGGTTTCTCAGGAGTTGCGATAGGCGCAGTAAATCAACTTCCGGGCTCCCGCCAGGAAAAGCCCGGGCTCTCATTTCCAGCCCACCCTTTTCGCGACCAGAAAGAATCCAAAAAGACATGGTTCTGCCATCTTTCCCCGGACTCCGGGGGAAGAATCGGTACCGCCCTGCCAATCCCGGTGTATGCCAGCGTAAAGCCAATCGGTCCCGCACCGCAAGAGTTTTTCGGCTGATTTGCCATTAACGGGAAATGTGGCAATCCGACGCTAAAACGACGACAGCCGGCATGTCCGTTTACCGGGCTTGATGGCAAAATCAGGACGAATCCTGAATCAGAAAATGAACCAATAGGATTTTCTGCATGACAAAAAAACATTTTACCGTATTTATTCAGATCCTGAACAAGCGAGCCGTCATGCTCAAGGCCTTTCTGGCGTGCCTTGTGATCATACTCGGTATACTCAATACCCCGGCTGCAGCCCAGGAACGGAATGCAATGAACAGAGCGGACCTGCTGTATGTCGAGGGGACTATGATTAGCCTCAGGCAGTCGGTGGCGCTCTACAAACAGGCAGCCCAGCAGCCACCGGACAGTTACGAGGCGTTTTGGAAGGCTTCCAGGTCCTGCCGCGTAATCACCCGGATGGCCGTGATCGGTGAACTGGATAACCTGGAAGAGATCGGTGCGTCCTTTGGCAAGCAAGGAATGGAGCTGGCGCAAAAGGCCATTGCCCTCGAACCGGAAAAGGTGGAGGGACATTACTATTACGCGGTCAACGTCGGGGGCTACGCCAAGGGCGCGAGCATATGGTCCATTCTCAGCGAGGGCCTCAAGGACAAGGCGCAAAAACACTTGAAGAAGGCTTATGAAATCGACAGGGAATATAACGGCTTCGTCCTGCTCATGCACATGGGCCTCTACTATGAGGTGCTTCCCTGGTATGCCGGCCGGGACAAGGACAAGGCACTGGAGCACTACCGCGAGGCCCTGCTTTTGATGCCCGAGCAATCCCCCTACCGTTCGCAGCTCCATGTGCTGGCCGGCAAGCTGATGCTGGTTCAGGGGGTGGAAGAAAACCGGGCCAGACAACTTCTGCGCGAAGCCGCAGAATCCGACAGCAGCTATTTTAGCTCCAAGGCCTTGGAAATCCTTGCAGAACACGGATAGGGCGCTGCAGCAGCATGTTTCAGTAAATATATATGGCAGAACCCCGCCGGGTGCGTTCGCCCGGAGAGAACTTGTTTTCATCCGCGGTATAAGCGATCTTTTTTCGCGACAGGGTTTTCCCGGCACGCCCTTACGCTTTTTCTTTTTGCAATGCCTTCTGAAACATCCATAAATCGCCCCCTTGTGCCGCTGTCCGTTTCATATCCCATCGATTGATTGTTTTGTCGCAAACCCGCTGCTTAGCAGCGGGTTCCAAAACTTAAACAGAGCCGCTTTGTGTCTTTTTATTCTCCCGCCGTCTGTAAAATACTATAAAATCGAGCGATGCGTGCTGCAAGCTTTTCACCGGGGACGATCAAGCAATCAGTTGACGAATTAAGCTTGCATGCTATATCATTCAGAGCTTTTTGCGATATTGGAGATGGCAGTAAATGAAAAACACAATCATCATCATGTCTGCGGTTACCATCATCCTGGCTGCAGTCGGGGTGATTCAGCAGGGACCGGAAGTCATTGTGCAGGGATGCATGGCAGGGGGCGCAATGCTGATCGGGGTCGCGCCCCTGTTAATCGTGGCCCTGATCCTTGCAGGCATGATCCAGGTGCTCATTTCCAGGGAGACTATAAATAAGTGGCTGGGCAGGGAGGCCGGCATAAAGGGCGTAATGCTGGGAGGGATTGCCGGTGCCCTGATACCGGGCGGACCCTATGTTTTTTATCCGATTGCGGCTTCCTTTCTGCTCTACGGTGCGGAGATCGGCACCGTGCTGGCTTTCGTGGTCGCCAAGAATCTGTGGAGCCTGAGCCGGCTGCCCATGGAGGTGGCCTTGCTGGGACCCGGACTCACTGTTATCCGGTTTATTGTAACCCTGATATTCCCGATTCTCGTCGGTGTGCTCGGCAATGCCTTTTTTTCGAAATACGGAGACCGGGTCCGGGCGCAAATCCGGGAAATCCAGAAGGCGGATGAAGAATCGTGATTACTGCCTTTATTATCCTGTTGATTTTAGCTGTCATCGCTTCAACTTATGCTTACAGGAGGGGCGATGGATCTCTTGCCGGGGGCTTTGCCATTGCCCGTAAAACTCTTATCGGGATTGCCCCCCTGCTTTTGGTGGCTTTTATTATGGCCGGATTTATCCAGGTGGTGATTCCGTCGGAATTAATGCAGAGCTGGCTGGGTCAGGAGTCCGGCTTAAAGGGGATTTTTATCGGGAGCATCGGCGGGGCGCTGCTTCCCGGCGGTCCGTACATCGCCTTTCCCATCATCGCCTCGATTTTTCAGGCAGGCGCCGGCATGGGCACCGCCGTGGCGTTCGTTACCGGCTGGGCGATGTGGGGGATTGCGAATATCCCGTTTGAACTGGCGATGATCGGGTATCGGTTCATGTTCTTAAGGTTGGTCCTGGTTTTGATTATCCCCCCTGCGGCCGGATTCATGGCAAATATATTTTTCTGATGAAAAACATTCCCGCTGTTGTTTAGATGCGGGATAGGCGGGAGTTGTGGAAGAATTGCAAATTGGTCATATGGCGGAGAGGGTGTCAGCCTTTACCGTGTTACAGTTAGAAACCTTGTGTCCCTCCGAATTCCCTATTTATAGACTTTCGCGAGCTTTGGAAAATATTATTTGTTTTTTCTTGTTGCAATTCGTTATCTTTAATGGTATTCTTTTTGGAACATTGGATGGTATCACAAAAACCTTTTTCCCTGGAGGCCATCATGCCAAAAAGAGTAAAAGAACTTTCCGCCCTGGAGGTAAACCGGATCACCAGACCAGGCCGTCATGCAGTTGGATATGTAGATGGCTTACTGCTTGTTGTCAAGGACAGCGGCGCAAAATCCTGGATACTCCGAACGGTCGTAGGTGGCAGGCGAAGAAACATCGGCCTGGGCAGCTATCCTGAAATTTCGCTTAAAGAGGCCCGGGAGAGCGCCCGGGAGACCAAAAAAAAGATAAGGCAGGGTATAGACCCGGTTGAGGAAAAAAAAGCCGCTAAAAGAGCCC
>JAGXLE010000106.1 GCA_018334855.1 Desulfobacterales bacterium
TCGCGTCAAATAGAGGCCGCACGTATTGCTATGACCCGCAGGGTCAAGCGCGGCGGTAAAATGTGGATAAGGATTTTTCCTGACAAGCCTATAACCAAGAAGCCGGCCGAAGTACGCATGGGCAAGGGAAAAGGCGCGCCCGAGAGCTGGGTCGCGGTGGTAAAGCCGGGGCGCATATTATATGAAATGGAAGGAATTCCCAGGGATCTGGCTTACGAGGCACTTCGCCTTGCTTCTCACAAACTGCCGATAAAAACGAAGTTCGTGGAAAGGAGTCAGGTATAATGGAGGCCAGTGGACTTCGGGGTATGAAACCCGACGAATTGGACAGTAAATTAAACGAGCTGGTGCAGACCTATTTTAACCTAAGGTTTCAGCACAGAACCGGCCAGCTTGAAAATCCAAAGCGCATCGGGCAGGTCAGGCGCGATATTGCCCGCGTCAAGACAATTAAAAAAGAACAGGCTTTACAAACCAGATAGCGGTGACGGGTTGCCAATGAATACAACACAGGGAATGAAAAGAGAGCTGGTGGGCACGGTTTTGAGCAATAAAATGGATAAAACCGTGACAGTTCGGGTTGAAAGACTCGTAAGCCATTCGGTTTATAAGAAATATGTTCGGCGCCGGGCAAAATATGCCGCCCATGACGAGCAGAATGCCTGCGGTATCGGAGACCAGGTGCTGATAAAGGAATCCAGGCCGCTGAGCAAGCGCAAGCGATGGCGGGTGAGCAAGGTCATAGAAAAAGCGGTTTGATCACAGGGGATATGAAAAATGATTCAGGCGGAAACGAGGTTGTCTGTTGCAGATAATTCGGGGGCCAAAGAGGTTTACTGCATCAAGGTGCTGGGCGGAAGCCGGCGCCGTTATGCCGGCATCGGCGATATTATCGTGGTTTCGATCAAGGAGGCCATACCGAATTCCAAGGTAAAAAAGGGCGATGTGGTAAAAGCAGTGGTGGTCCGTACCAGAAAAGAACTCCAAAGGCCGGACGGTTCGTTTATCCGGTTTGATGACAATTCCGCAGTGCTGATCAACCAGCACCGGGAACCTATCGGTACCCGTATATTCGGTCCGGTGGCACGCGAGCTCAGAGCACACAAGTTCATGAAAATCATTTCGCTGGCTCCGGAAGTTCTTTAGTGAAAAAACAGGATTTAATAAAAACGATTAACCGGGTTGAGCGGTTATCATTTTACGTGATCAATAAGGCCGAGAGGTAAACGGCTCATGGAAAAAGTCAGGTGTCGCATCAAAAAAGATGACAAGGTCAAGGTCGTTGCAGGCAAGGACCGGGGGAAAATACGCAAGGTGCTAAGTGTTGACCGCAAACATAACCGTGTGATGGTGGAAAACGTCAACATAGTAAAACGGCACCAGAAACCCGGTCAGCAGAGCAGGCAGGGCGGGATTATAGAAGGTGAAGCGCCCATTCATGCATCCAACGTGATGCTGATGTGCAGTAAATGCGCACAGCCTGCCAGAATAAGGGCCAAACGCCTCGAAGATGGAAAAAAGGTTCGGATCTGCGGAAAATGTAGAGAACTACTCGATACCTAGCAGATCATACCGGAGGATATTTCATGTCGCTTAAAGATACATATGAAAACAAGGTTGTTTCCGGACTGCGGGAATCCTTTGATTATAAAAACATTAATCAGGTTCCCAGGCTGGAAAAGATCGTCATCAACATGGGGCTCGGCGAAGCGATCCAGAACATCAAGGTGCTTGATACAGCCCGGGCCGAACTTAAGGCCATAACAGGCCAGGCCCCGGTGGTGACGCGTGCTAAGAAATCCGTGGCCGCATTCAAGGTGCGCGAGGGAATGCCGATCGGGTGCATGGTGACTCTCAGGCGCAAACGGATGTATGATTTCTACGAGAAACTTGTAAATGTTGCATTGCCGCGAGTACGCGATTTTCGCGGAGTTTCCGGCAAAGCTTTCGACGGGTTCGGCAATTACACCCTGGGTATAAAGGAGCAGATCATCTTTCCGGAAATCGAATACGACAAGGTCGAATCGATCAAGGGGATGAATATCACCATAGTTACTACTGCGGAAACAAACCAGGAAGGCAAGGAATTGTTAAAACTCCTTGGAATGCCTTTTCGAAATTAGAAAAGTTTCAAAGAAGGCAAAGCTTATCAATCCCTTTGGGATTCGAACGGATAAGGAGGATCAGGTTTGGCAAGAAAAGCTCTTCGCGAGAAGGCAATGAAAAAACCGAAGTTTGGGGTTCGGGCATATAACAGATGCCCGATCTGCGGCCGTTCCAGGGCCTTTATGCGCAAATTTGGCATTTGCCGCATCTGCTTTAGGAACATGGCTTCAGAGGGACTGCTGCCCGGTGTAAAGAAATCGAGCTGGTAGACGGGTAACTGTGAGGCAGATAAAAAACGAAAGTATTATTTTCTTCCATAATTTTGCACAAAAACGGAGTAGGCCATGTTGAGTGATCCACTTGCGGATATGCTGACCCGCATCAGAAATGCCGGCCAGGCGAAACATAAAAGCGTTGATATTCCCGGCGCCAGAATCAAGGTTGCCCTGGCTGATGTGATGAAAAGGGAAGGCTATATCAGGAACTACAAGTTCATCAAGGACAATAAGCAGGGGATTTTGCGAATATTTTTAAAGTACGACTCAGATGAGAGGCATGTGATTTACGGCCTGGAGCGGGTAAGCAAGCCCAGCCGGAGAGTCTATGTCGGAAGCGAGGAGATCAGGCCGGTGTTAAACGGTCTGGGTGTTTCCGTGCTGTCCACCTCGCGTGGGCTGATGGCTGACAGGCAGGCTAAGAAAGAAAATATAGGCGGAGAAGTTCTCTGCAATATCTGGTAGTCAAGGAGTTAAACATGTCCCGCGTAGGCAAAAAACCGATACCCGTACCCGAAAAAACAAAGATTAATTATAAAGAGGGCGTGCTGACAGTGGAAGGCCCCAAGGGCACGCTTGCCAGGAGTATACATCCTGCAGTGACTCTCGATGTTGACGACAGCAGGGTGATGGTTACTGTTGATCGAGATGATAAGAAAACCAAAGCATTGTGGGGGACCACCCGCGCACAGGTCGCCAACATGATTACCGGAGTCAGCAGAGGTTTCGAGCGGGTACTGGAAATCCACGGAATAGGATACAGGGCCGAACTCAAGGGCAAAACCCTTGAACTGCACCTCGGTTATTCCCATCCTATTAACTTTGAGCTGCCCGAAGGCATAGAGGCCTCAGTGGATAAGGCAACTATACGTCTTTCGGGTATTGACAAGGAACTGCTGGGTTTTGCGGCTTCTTCTATCAGGCAGATGCGCCCCCCTGAGCCCTACAAGGGCAAGGGCGTTAAATACGCCGAGGAGCAGATCCAGCGCAAGGCCGGCAAAACCGCGAAATAAAAAGCAATATCACGTAAACTGTAAAGCATGAAATCCAGAATCCGATATCATACCGATTTATTTCCGGTTTCGGATTTTTCAGAGTTCAGTTGACTCTCCAGACAGGATGGACTTTTTTATAGGGGTTTAAAATCATGGGTTCTGCACAAAAACGAGATGCCATGCGCATCAAGCGGAAAAAACGTATCCGGAAAAAGGTCAAGGGCACAGCAGAGCGCCCGCGTCTTACGGTTTTCCGCAGCGCCCGGCACATATACGCACAGGTTATAGATGACATTGACGGCCAAACCCTGGTTTCGGCCTCAACCCTGGAAAAAGAAGTCAGGGATCGGGGCGGTTTTGAAAACAAGGTGGCCGCAGCAGGAGAAATTGGAAAACTGATCGCGCAGCGAGCGTCGAATAAAGGCATTTCCACCGTGGTGTTTGACAGAAACGGTTACAAGTACCACGGCAGGGTAAAGGCGGTATCCGAGGGCGCGCGTGAAAAAGGTCTGCATTTTTAAACGTTATTGAAGGAGGCGATCCCTTGCTCAAGAAGGAAACAGACGAGAACTTGTTTATTGACAAGGTCGTTCACATCAGCCGTGTGGCCAAGGTTGTCAAGGGCGGACGGCGGTTTAGTTTCAGCGCCATGGTGGTTGTCGGCGACGGCCAGGGAAAGGTCGGATTCGGCCTTGGCAAGGCCCACGAAGTTCCCGAGGCCATCCGGAAAGGGGTTGAAAAAGCCAAGAAGAGCATGATTGATATCCCGGTGGTTGACGGTACAATACCGTACCAGGTCAAGGGCAGGTTCGGCGCGGGTTCCGTAGTTTTAAAGCCCGCTGGCAAGGGCACCGGCGTGATAGCAGGCGGTGCGGTCAGAGCTGTTCTCGAGGCCGTTGGCGTTCGAAATATTCTGACCAAGTGCATCGGGACCAACAACCCTCACAACGTGGTAAGGGCTACCATAGATGGGCTTTCCCAGCTGCAGAGCAGGAATCAGGTAGCGGCAAAGCGCGGTATCAAGGCAGAAGAACTTTCTATATAAGGAATTTTGGCAAATGGCCGACGTGTTAAAAATCACACTTATCCGGAGCTATTACGGCCGGCCCGCCAAGCATCGCAAGATTTTAAAGGCATTGGGGCTGACCAAATTAAACAAAACCGT
Organism: Desulfobacterales bacterium; assembly: GCA_018334855.1. Lineage (GTDB taxonomy): Bacteria > Desulfobacterota > Desulfobacteria > Desulfobacterales > Desulfosalsimonadaceae > Desulfosalsimonas. Next base: position 4,542 of record JAGXLE010000106.1, read on the forward strand.
TGAATTAAAGAACAATCCTGCCGTTCGCGGCATGGCCGAAAAGGTTTCGCACCTGGTTCGCGTGGAGGAAAAGCAATAATGAGACTGCATGAACTGACTCCGGAAAAAAGCGGCAAAAAATCCAGAAAACGCCTGGGCCGGGGTGTGGCCTCCGGATTGGGTAAAACCGCCGGCAGGGGCACCAAGGGCTATAACAGCCGTTCAGGCGGCGGCGTTCGCCCCGGTTATGAGGGCGGGCAGATGCCGCTGCAAAGGCGCCTGCCCAAGCGCGGGTTTTACAATGTTTTTAAAAAGCAATTTTCAATAGTCAATATACGCGACCTGAACCGGTTTGAGGCAGGCGCTTTAATTGACCGCGATGTACTGGTCTCTGCCGGGGTTATAAATAGCAGAAACAAGCCGGTCAAATTGCTGGGCCAGGGTGAAATCGGTTTTGCAGTGGATGTGAAGCTATCAGCGGTCAGCAAAAGCGCCAGGCAGAAAATTGAGGCCGCCGGCGGGAAAATAGAGGTAGTATAATTATGGCCGTATCAGGTGCGGGCGCACAGAATATTTTCAAGATACCGGAGTTAAAGCGCCGGATTCTGATTACACTTGCGCTGCTTACCGTATACAGGGTGGGTGTGCATATTCCCACCCCCGGGGTAGACGGGGATGCACTGGCCGCTTTTTTTGCCCAGCACCAGAACACCATATTCGGCATATTTGATATGTTTTCAGGTGGTGCACTGGAGCGGCTGTCTGTTTTTGCGCTCGGCATTATGCCCTATATCAGTGCCTCTATTATTCTTCAGTTGTTAAGGGTCGTGATACCGTCTCTGGAGCGCCTTTCCAAGGAAGGCGAACAGGGCAAGAAAAAAATTACCCAGTATACCCGGTACGGAACGATCCTGCTGAGTCTTATCCAGGGTTTTGGAATAAGCGTGGGCCTGGAGAACATGTCTTCGCCGGCCAACGTGCCGATCGTAACGGAGCCCGGCTGGTCGTTTCGCCTGATGACGATGATCACCCTGACCGCGGGTACCGCTTTTATCATGTGGCTCGGCGAGCAGATCAGCGAGCGGGGGATTGGAAACGGTATATCCCTGATTATATTTGCCGGTATTGTGGCGCGTATGCCCGCTGCAATCGGC